>JABMOJ010000360.1 GCA_013204195.1 SAR86 cluster bacterium | reverse complement strand
CAATCAATCAGTCGCTGGCGATGGATGCGGCGGCACAAGCATTGAACGTCGAGGCGGTCCTGCTCAAGGTTGACGCCGAGCAAATTCAGTTTGCCGTTCAAGGTGTCACCGACAGCGTCGTGGTCCTTGAGCTATTTCATGTTACCAACCAGGCGCTGGATCAAAAATGGCTACTGTATCCTGAACCGGACGCGCCCGAATCAAACACGTTGATCTACACGGCGATTAGCGAGGGTATAGAGGTGCCTCTCAGCATGCAGGGTGTTTGGTATTTGCAACTCAGTGGCGCTGACGACCATTGGCGATTGCGCGAGCGTATTAAGACGCCTGTCCGACAGCTAGTGCTACATAGCCGATGATACACGTGGCCGAGAACCCCATGACGACGACTCGGCAGCCGCTGCCAGATCCGAATTTAGCTGCCCGGCGCCTCGATTTTGCGGAAAGTATTTCAAGTCGTAATGCCTCGACACAACTGTCAGTTCGAGTTCCGGATATTCGTTGTGCCGCTTGTTCTCTCGCCATCGAGCGGCTTTTGAGTGGCATGCCTGACGTCACTCGGGTGGCGACTAATCTTGCCGACAAGCGGGTTGTTGTGGATTTCACCGCCGGCGATGCCTTTGACTTCGTTGATGCTATTGAAGGACTGGGTTATACGGTGTTGCCTGATCGCCTGAATCTGGCGCAGGCGGCGTTGCAGCAAGAACGTAAATCGATGTTGGCGCGGTTGGGTGTTGCGGGTATTGGTATGATGCAGGTGATGATGTTCGCTTTGGCCAGTTATTTAGCTGGGTCGGGCGGTATTGAACCTGCCTATGAGGGACTGATGCGCTGGGCGAGCCTGGCTGTCGCAACGCCCATTGCCCTGTACAGTGCAATGCCGTTTCATCAGGGCGCACTCCGTGATCTGCGCAATCGTCATCTAGGTATGGATATCCCGATTTCTCTGGCGATTCTGGCGGCCTATGGTTTAAGTCTGGTTAACACGATTTTACATGCCGACGTTGTGTATTTCGACTCGGTCTGTATGTTCGCTTTCTTGTTGCTTATCGGTCGCTATGTGGAGCTGGGCTCGCGGCAGAAATATCAGCTGAGCCAGAACCTCAACGATCATCTCTTGCCCGCGGCGGTGCAGCTTCTGGTGGCAGGTGAGCCTGGGCCCTATGTATCCGTCAAGGCTGTGCCGGTGGGAGCCAGAGTCAAGATTGGTGCAGATCAGGTTATTCCCGTGGATGGCATTGTTGTCGGTGGCCAGGCGAGCGTAAATGAAGCGGCTTTTACCGGTGAAAGCGTGCCCGTTAGCAAGGTGGTCAGCAGTCTAGTGTTGGCCGGTTCTCGCCTGGTGGATGGCGAGTTACAGATTGAATGCACGACAGCCTATGAAGATTTTGTTCTGACTCGGATCTCAGTGTTGTTCCGAGAGTCGAGTCTCTACAAACCCCGATTTTCTCTGCTGGCTGATCAAATAGCAGGCTACTTCGTGGGCTTTATTTTGTTGGTGACAATGGCAAGTGCCTTGTTTTGGTTGAGCGCAGGCTCCGACCAATGGTTCAGTATTGCACTGGCGGTACTTGTGGTTTCGTGCCCATGTGCTTTGTCGCTGGCGACGCCCGTCGCTTATACCGTCGCGATCGCGGCCTTGCGAAATTACGGCGTTGTAATCCGCAATGGTGGATTTCTTGAGCGCCTGGCGGCAATAGACGGCATCGTTTTCGACAAAACAGGTACCCTGACCACCGGTGCGCTGCAACTCGGCGCGGTGGAGTTGTTAGTGCCTGGCATGAATCGGAATCAGGCCGTAGATATTGCCGCGGCCCTTGAGCGAGGTACCCTGCACCCCATCGCTAAGGCATTTGTTGGTGGTGCGAGCCTCGTGGCAGAGAATATTCACGTTAGTGCCGGCGAAGGGGTGAGCGGTCACGTCGACGGTCAGTACTATCGTTTAGGTAAGCCCAATTTCGCGGCGGGCAGGCCAATGCCTCCACCGCCTGCCGCGGGGATGTGGATATTACTGGCGGCAGAAGCGCCGCTGGCATGGTTGCAACTGATTGATGAGCCGCGACCTGACGCCGTGGATGTGGTTGCCGGGCTACTGAAGCAGGGTTATTCGGTAGGGTTGCTCTCAGGAGACGCCGCCGCAGAGGGGCGGCGAATTGCTGTATTGCTGGGAATTACAGATATCACGACAGATGTAGCGCCTGCTGCCAAGGTTGCAGATGTCCAGCGGCGCCAAGCATTGGGCGCGCGCCTGCTGATGGTAGGCGATGGCATCAATGATGCGGCGGCCATGGCCAGCGCACACACTTCTATTGCTATCAGTCCGGCAGATGTGGTTGTGCAAGAAGCCGCGGATGCGACCCTATTGACGAATTCTTTGAGTTCTTTGCCCGTACTTCTTAGGTTTTCGAAGCAGGTCAGGCGGATTATTCGACAGAATGTAGGCTGGGCCATAGCCTACAATCTGTGCGTGATTCCGCTGGCGGTGGCCGGGTTGCTGCAGCCATGGATGGCGGCTCTGGGTATGTCTTTGAGCTCATTGTTAGTCGTTTTCAATGCCAACCGACTCAGGGAGGTGCGAGGCTCATGGAAATAGTCTTTGTTCTCGTGCCCGTAAGTCTGCTTATTGTCGTGGTTGCCCTATGGGCGTTTGTTTGGTCCGTGCGTAACGATCAATACGACGATTTAGATAAAGAAGCCTATCGCATATTGTTTGACGAGGTGGTCGAGACGCCTGGCTCGTTACCGATTCAGGCGGATGAGTCGAAGAGTCTGTTGCAGGAGCAACATCGAATTGAAGGTTCTAATCTCAAATAATCCAGAAGAACGCAGGAGAACGCTATGAATCATCTGTTTGGTATTTTGTTAAGCCCCCGGCAGGAATGGGAAAAAATACGGGCAGGTGCCGGCTCGGTTGTCGGTCACTACCTCAAGTATCTGTTGTGGATGGCCATGTTAGCGCCGATCGCTTGGTACTATGGTTCGACTCAGATTGGCTGGCAGGTAGGCGAGCGGGTGATCAAACTCACCGCTGAGAGTGCTGCGCAAATTATGCTGCTGTTTTTTGTCGCCATCCTGCTCGCGTCAGCCTTTCTTGGCTATATGATTCACTGGATGTCAGAAACTTATGGTGCGGAGAGTTCGTCGCTGGGTAAAGGGGTCAGTATTGCGGGTTATACACTAACGCCTTTATTTGTCTGCGGCCTGACTGGATTCTACCCTGTGCTGTGGCTCGATATGTTGTTGGGTTGCGCTGCTGCAGCGTACACGGTGTACCTGTTATATATCGGTGTACCCATTGTGATGCGGATTCCTAAGGAGCGAGGTTTTTTGTTTGCCAGCGCCATGGTGGGTGTGGCCCTGGTATTATGCGCAGCGTTACTCGGTGCAACCGTTATTCTCTGGGAAATGGGTGCCATGCCCGTCTTCACGGATTAAGCCTTTCACGGATTAACCTTTGCACAGATACAGTCTTCTGTGCATGTCCTGCGGTAGCGCGGAGATAGTGAATGACGGTAAAGCGGAGGACGAGATTGTGACCTAGGCCACAATCTCGTTTATTGCCGAAGTCTCAGTCTGGCAGGCCTAGAACGCGCTTGCTGATGATGTTCATCTGCACTTCGTTGGTGCCACCGTAGATTGTGACAGCGCGACTGCTCAGCCAGTTCTTTGTGGTTTCGAGTTCTTTGTCATCAAAGCCCTCGCCCTGCCAACCGATGCCTTGAGTGCCCATCAGTTTGGATTTCAGTTCGGCGCTATTGCGCGCCAGGTTAGAGCCTACCAGTTTGAATATTGAGGTCGCGGCGCCTGGGGTTTTGCCGGTTGAGGCTTCCTGCACGACTCGTTGGGCGGTCAGCTGAAATGCACGTTCCGTCATCGAATGATCAAGAATCTCGGCTCTTACACCGTGATCGGCGATTTTGCCGTCAACTTTGCCGATATACTCGGCGGCGATTTCCGCAAATTCATTGCGTTTAATCTCACCTGGCTTGCGCTTTTTGGCGCCACCTGAGAGGCCGCCGATGCCAGAACGCTCAAACTGAAGTAGACGCTTGCCGACCGTCCAGCCCTTATTTAATTCACCCACCAGATCTTCACGCTTGGCGAGGGCGTCGTCGAAAAATGTTTCACAAAACGGTGAGGAGCCTGAAATCAATGCGATCGGTTTAATCGTCACGCCGGGCTGCAGCATATCCAGTAATACAAAACTGATACCGTCATGTTTAGACGCATTGGGGTCGGTTCTCACCAGAGCAAACATCCAGTTTGCGTACTGGGCACCGGAGGTCCAAACCTTCTGGCCGTTGATCACGAAGTTATCGCCGTCGATAACCGCTTTGGTCTGCAGTGAGGCCAGATCAGAGCCCGCACCGGGTTCGCTGTAGCCTTGGCACCAAGTCGCTTCGCCGCTGACGATCTTCGGCAGGTGGCGCTTCTTTTGTTCTTCGGTACCATATTCGAGCAATGTTGGACCGATCATGGCTAAGCCCATGCCCGAGCTGGCTGCAACGGCCTTGATGCGGCCCATTTCCTGCGAAAGTATCTGAGCTTCTGCCGCCGAGAGACCGCCACCGGCATACTCCTTTGGCCAGGTGGGTGCTGTCCAACCCCGTGCTGCCATGACCTTCAGCCACTGTCGCGCGTCATCGGTATCATAAATCAGGTGGGCATCTTCCCAGTGAAATGTTCGATTCCGCATAGTCTGTGGGCAATTGGCCTCAAGCCAAGTGCGGGTTTCGTCACGGAAAGTATCTAAATTCGACATCTGTTACTCCTTGAAATCGTCTGGGTACAAGTAGGCCATAATTATTGGTTGGTGCAAATGACTATTAATGGGGTAAATAGCGTTCGATTCGCTGGCCTCTAAGGTTCAATTGACTAGGTTGTGCTAGGGCTAGCCCCCTCGGTCATCGCTCGCTTGCCTATCCAGACCGCGATCGCCTGTGCGATCAGCTCGCCCTTTTGGTTGAAAATCGCTGATCCTGCAAAGTGCTTTTTGCCATCGACATTAATCGGCCAGGCAGTGACCACGAGTGGCTCCCCCGCGCGGACAGTACCATGAACGCGGGCTGTCATGCGACCCAGTAATCCTGTGAGTTGACCGGCGTGGAAATAGGCCAATTGTCCAGGGCAATCCAACGCTGTCCATAAAAACCTGGCTGGTAGCAGGCCATCTGAATCCGCCCATTCGGCGCGGGTTTGCCAGGCTGCAGCGACCTGGCCAGTCTGCAGCGGTGCAGCATAGACCTGTAAGCCGGTTGGGTGACCGGCACCACAGCAGAAGCATATTGGGTGAAGCCCCAGGCTGCCGGGCATGGGGGAGTCCTGGCGCTGTTGCAGGGGCACGGCAAGGTGTCTGATAGCCAGTGCTTGTTGGTAAGTGGGTGGAGTAGGTATGTCGAGGCTGAAGGGCTGGAGTCTGACTTCGGCGATCAAGGTCTTAGTGGTGGATAACGCGCTGGTGCTGTCAGCGTCGATCTCGATTGTCACGGAAGCGCGGTCCGCTGCGTCGTGCCGGTGGACGCTCATCGCGGCGTTCAACGGAATCGGAGCTCGTAAGGTGACCTCGACCGCTTGGTCTGGATTTTGCTGTACTTGTTCTGCAAACGCACCGGCGACGTAGCCGCCATTGCCCGATGTTGGGGGGCCACGAAAGCGTTCAGGGATGGTGATATGTTTCTGCATGGTCTCAAGTCCCAGTCAAAGTTCTTACTCTGCGCCGCGCGAGCATTCAATCGTTTATTGCGTATACCGCGGCGTTAATTCGGCTACAGGCGCGAAGAATGGCGTTGGTTGTATTGAGCGAAGCGGATATTAGGTCAATGTCGTCGCGACAGCAAATAGCGCTGTTGAATCACTTCAAGATAGCCCTGCCTAGTTGGGCTTCAGGGCGTCGACGGTGATGACGCCGAGAGCCGCGAGCGTCTCTCGGTCAATCGTGTCAGTGGCGCGCAAGAGAATGACAACGTCAGTGGTGATGGGTGTGTAGCCCAGGAGCAGCGTAATGTCGTGAAGTAGCTGGGTCGAGGCGCGAGAATCAACAAGAATGGCGGACAGCTCATCCGGTCGCGCAATGATATCGATCGCTTCAGGCACATTGCTAGCATGGATGATATTAGTTGGGTCTAGGCTCTCGTGATTCTGCGCGAGGCGCCGTAAAACAGCGTCCAGATCGGGCTGCGCTTTTTCGAGAGTTTGGTTGTCTATACCGATAGCCAAAATTGTCATGTTGTATCTAGCTTGCCCTGAGAGCAGGGAGTCATATTGTCGCGACAAAGCCCGCTAGTCGTTGACTCAAGTCAATGAGGGGAGGTGGTGCTTGGGCGAGACTAATTGCAGCAAATTTGCAGGGTCAGCGCCAGTGGCGGAATTTATTTAGGCGATTTGATCTCAGCAAAAGCTCAGCAAATGCTCAGCAAATGCTCAACAGCAGGCCAGTTGAATGTGAGTTGAATTGGAATTGGAATTGGAATTTGAATTGAGGCACAAGTTTCTGTGATGCGAGGCATTGGGTACGACCGGTTCTCGGCTATTGGTAAGAAGCCGTTAGCGAGAGGCGTTTGTTTAAGCTTAGGGATTTAAGCTTAGGGATTTAAGTGGAGGGATTTAAAATTAGGGATTTAAGTTTAGGGGCCTGAGTTCATCAATAGAATGTGAAGATTGTTTCAGGGTGCAATCTTCTAAGCTAGAGCCTGGGCCTCTTTTTTAACTATGGGTTAACCTGCTTTTAAGCGCAGTTATAAGCCTGGTTTTAGCGCGTTTTAAACAAGTGATTGAGGTATATGCGGTTGTTTTGAAGCGTTGCACTAAAACGCAAAAACATGGATTTTTGAAAGCCCTATCTGCCAGTTATGTCTGACAGATAGAGCTGGATGACAAGCTTATAGTGATAGGTTTTCAACAGCGCTGGCGTGCGAGCCTGTGTTTTCAACGCCGTCATCCTGCCGCGCTCGGGCAGAAGTGCTTGCTCGAGTAAAGATCCTTCACCAGGGCCTCGGCCGAAAAATATTCGGTCCGAACAGTTTGGGTCCGGATAGTATGGGTCTGAATCT
>JABMOJ010000359.1 GCA_013204195.1 SAR86 cluster bacterium | reverse complement strand
TTAAAGTCGTACTCTTAGCCAACCCAACGCGTCATTAAGCTCGTCTTGGTTTAACATAAATTATTTACCGGGGAATCAATGAAACCCATTACCTGCATAGATGATTTGCAAGCCGAACATGAACGTCGTGTGCCGCGTATGTTCTACGACTATGTCGACTCCGGATCATGGACAGAATCAACTTATCGAGACAATCAAAGCGCATTCAGCCGTCATAAGCTCAAGCAGCGGGTGCTTGTCGATATGGCCGACCGCAGCCTGAAGACGACGATGCTGGGTGAAGAAGTGTCGATGCCAACTGCCCTTGCCCCGGTGGGACTGACAGGCATGCAGTGGGTTAACGGAGAGATACAGGCCGCTAAAGCGGCAGAAAAGTTTGGCGTGCCGTTCTGCCTTTCAACCATGAGCATTTGCTCTATCGAAGACGTCGCAGAGGCTGCTTCCAAACCATTTTGGTTCCAGCTCTACGTAATGAAGGATCGAGATTTTATCCGGAGACTGATTGAGCGGGCGAAAGCGGCTGGTTGCTCTGCATTGGTGTTGACGGCCGACCTACAGATTATGGGACAACGCCACAAAGACATCAGGAACGGCTTATCGGTGCCGCCCAGAATAACCCTGTCGAGCCTTGTCAACATAGCGATGCACCCTACCTGGTGCCTGAGAATGCTGGGGGCGAAACGCTACTCATTTGGCAATGTCGTCGGACACGCAAGCGGCGTTGAGCGACTGACCACTCTCGCACAATGGTCCGCAGAACAGCTGGACCCTACCCTGACCTGGGACGATGTGAAATGGGTCAAGGATCTCTGGCAAGGCCCGCTGATTATCAAGGGTATCATGTGTGAGGAAGACGCGGTGCTGGCTGCGGCATCAGGTGCAGATGCGGTTGTCATCTCCAATCATGGTGGCCGCCAGCTTGATGGTGCACCCGCCACGCTTGATGTGTTGCCTGGCATCGCCAATGCGATTTCAGGAAAGGCGGAAATCTGGATGGATGGTGGCATTCGATCTGGACAGGATATTTTCAAGGCATTGGCCCTGGGTGCTGATGCCACACTGATCGGTCGAGCCTATCAGCACGGACTTGGCGCCTATGGTGAAACCGGCGTAACGCGTTGTCTTGAGCTGCTCGCAAACGAACTGGATCTGACGATGGCTTTTTGTGGCCTGAAGGACATCAATACCGTTTCCAGGAAGGTACTTGTATAGTTTTTTTCCAGGTTACAAGGATTAGCTAGAAATAATGTCAAACAAAAACCAGGAAGAAATACTCATCGTCACCACCGGTGGGACTATCGATAAAGTCTATTTCGACCAGAAAAGTGACTACCAGGTTGGCCAGACGATCATCGGTAGCCTACTCGCTGAAGCACAGGTCACTCACCCTTACCGGATCATGGAAGTATTGCAGAAAGACAGCCTGGAGATTAATGATGCAGACCGCTCGGCCATACGCAGCGTGATTGCCGGTGATCCATCCACCCGGGTAATCGTGACCCATGGTACAGACACCATGACCGATACTGCTCAATATCTATCTGACATCAAAGGTAAAACGATCGTTCTGACGGGGTCGTTATCGCCCGCCAGGTTTGCGATGACTGATGCCATGTTTAACGTCGGGATGGCTATCGCCGCAGTCCAGACATTGGACCATGGCGTCTACATCGCCATGAACGGGACCGTTTTCCCAGCCAAATCAGTCATTAAGAACCGAGAGATGAACCGATTTGAAAGGAAAGAATGAACCCAAAGCCAAGAACGATTATAGTAAGGAGCCAATTCAAATAACCATCAAGCAAGCAATTACCACCCATGAGCAAAACAGAAGACCTCTATCGAGTCGTATTCGCCGGTAACCTGACCGGTGATTACAGTCTTGAGCGAACGAAAACCAGATTTGGCAAGGTATTCCGTCTGACGCCTGCGAAGGTCGAGCGCATTTTTAATGGCAGCGACATCATCCTTAAGAGCAACGTCGAGGAAGACAAGGCCATGGATTTCGCCGTGAAACTGGCGGAAATTGGATGTGAAACCTATATCGAGGTGGTGCCCAATGAAACCAACCAGCTCGAAGAGAAACGGACAACCACCCGGCGCATCAGATTTCGTCGTGGACCGCGGCCCGGAGCGATCGTGCCAGACAGGCGGCTGCTGATCAGTCGACGAGCAGAAGATATAAAAGCCCTCGCCAGCAAAGGTAACTTCCCTGGCATTACCGTTGGGCCTGGATCACTCAACGATGATGAGACCAATGAAAAGTAGCATCCGGAGGGTCGATGGCTACTAAACCCGGCCTTTTCAATGCAACAGTGACCGAAGTCAATATGGCCGATACGGGTGTCGACATCCAGCATCAAATCCTTGTTGAGTCACTCACTTTTCTCTATCGAGCCATGCCAAGTGCGGCCGCAGGGCATGCAATTGCTGCATCGTTCATTGTTGTTGCGCTGCACGACGCCGTTCCACACCTGAATCTTTACGTGTGGCTGGGCGTCATCATTTGTGTGAGCCTTATCAGGCTCGGCACAACCTTGTTCGTAGAGCGTCGACTCATGGACGCCCCGATCAAGAAAATTCAAACCTGGGCAAACATACTCACCGCCCTTGCCTTCGTACAAACCAGTATCT
>JABMOJ010000358.1 GCA_013204195.1 SAR86 cluster bacterium | reverse complement strand
GTAATCGAGCGAGCCCAGGCCCTTAACAAGGGCGTCTTGCTAAAGAAGCTGTTTGCCTCCGGCCACCTTCAGGATAACGAGGCCGCCATCGACTTCGCCATGACCCAGCGGGCAGTGTCGAGCGCCATCATCGGCACCATTAATCCGACCCATCTCGCCGCTAACGTCAGCGCGGCAGTCAAGGCCTTAAACACTGACTAAGGCCGCAGTCACATGGCTACAGGTTACGGATTTTCTCGACGATGGCTGTGGTTGAGCAGTCCTCTACCAGACTTAGTACCGCCACTTCGCCGCCGTAGGCGCGCACCATGTCACCTCCGACCACTTGCTCAATACCATAATCGCCGCCTTTGACGAGCACATCGGGGCGAAGCTTTTCAAGTAGCGCCAAGGGCGTGTCATGCTCAAACGTCACGACCCAGTCCACTGCGGACAGACCAGCAAGCATGGCCATGCGTCGATCGACAGTATTAATCGGTCGACCTTCACCCTTGAGTCGGTGGACACTTTCATCGCTATTGATGGCCACCACCAGACGGTCACCTCGTTGCCGTGCCTCGGCGAGATAGTCCACATGGCCCGCATGCAAGATGTCAAAACAACCGTTGGTAAACACGACGCGTTCGCCACGAGCCCGAGCCTCTAACGCTGCCAGCAATAACTGGTCTTCATTCATAATGCCCTTATCAAACCGCTGATCGCGGCTTAGTTCATGCCGCAGTTCAGGGCCGCTGACACTGACAATACCGGGCTTACTGACCGCGATGCCCGCCGCGACATTCGCCATATTGACGGCGTCAGGCAAGGTCTCGCCTGCGGCTAATGCCGCGCCCAGCGTCGCAATGACGGTATCTCCGGCGCCACTCAGGTCAAAGACTTCGCGCTTGCGAGCCGGCATATGAATCGCCGGTTGATTCTTCTGCACGAGCGTCAAACCATCGCTGTCTCGGGTCACCAGAATCGCCTCGAGACCCAGTTTTGCGATCATGGCATGACATTTAACCACGAGTTCGGCTTCGTTCGCCCAGCCACCCACCGCCTTCATAAACTCAACGCGGTTGGGCTTGATCAATGTCGCGCCCGCATATAGGGAAAAATCTTTATATTTCGGATCCACCAGAATGGTCTTGTGCAAAGCACGGGCTTGTTGAATAAACGCCTGCGGATCACTGATCACGCCCTTATCGTAGTCTGACAGAATCACTAGGTCGGTCTGTGCCAGCGCCGCTAGATAAACTGGCATCATGGGCGCCGCTTCAAGATCAACAATATGCTCGAAATCTGCCCGCACCATCTGCTGGCCATGGCTGACTATTCTGAGTTTGGTGACCGTCTGATAATCCTCGCGACCCAAGGTAGCGTCAACAATGCCAGCCGAATCCAGCTTGGCCTTGAGAATCTCTGCCGATTCATCGAGACCCAGAACCGCCACCAGGGTCGAGCTTGCACCCAGGGCCGCTACATTCAAGGCAACGTTCGCCGCACCACCTAATCGGTCTTCACGCTCTGTAATGTCCACTACGGGAACCGGCGCCTCAGCGGATATCCGCACGGTGTTGCCATGCCAGTAACGATCCAACATCGCATCCCCCAGGGTTAGGACACGGGCTTTATCAAATCGGGGTAATTTCATCGAACCTCCACTCGCTCAGGGTTCAATGATAACACAATCGGTACCGTGACTAGATGCTCCGACACCTGCCACCGGCATCTTGCTGGAGCGCGCGATCACATTCAGAGTAGAATGAGCTGTGACCAAAACAGCCCTCAATTCAGACCACCTGCCGCCGCTGCTGCGTCGCGAATTTCTCCACCCCCGTTATTGGCTAACCTGGCTTGGTTTTGGCCTTGCAGCCCTTGTGACCGCGCTACCCCATCGTGGGCAAATAGCCATCGGCGCAGGCATTGGCGCCCTCGGCGTTCGACTTGCCCAGCGCCGGCGGCATATTGTCGAAGTGAATATTGCTTTATGTTTCCCTGAACTGAGTCAAGTAAAACAACAAGCATTAGTCCGCAAGACCATGCGCTCCGTGGGTATCAGTCTGATCGAAACAGCAAGAGTATGGATCTGGAATCCCAGTGCTTTGCAGGCCCGTACCACGATCCACGGCATCGAGCATCTCCATGCGGCAGTGGCCCAAGGGCGGGGAGTGATATTACTGGGCATGCACTTGTCGACCTTAGATTTTTGTGGCGCGGCGCTCGGCAACTATATCGACATGGACGTCATGTATCGCGCTAATGCCAACCCTCTTCTGGAAACCATTATGACCCGCGGTCGGATGAGGAATTTCCCTCGAGCGATCGAGCGCAATGACGTCCGCGGCGTCCTGCAGAGCCTCAAACAGGGTCACGTTGTCTGGTACGGTGCTGATCAAGATTACGGCCGCAAGCACTCTGAGTTCGTGCCGTTCTTCGGCGTTCAGGCCGCGACCATTACAGCAACCAGTCGATTCGCCCAGTTGACCGGCGCACCCGTCGTGGTCTTTAGTCATTACCGGCGCCCCGGTGATGACCATTATGATGTCTATCTATCAGCGCCACTGACAGACTTTCCGTCTCAGGATGTGATCACGGATGCGACCCGGATTAACCAGATTGTCGAGACCGCCGTGCGCCTGCACCCAGAACAATACTGGTGGGTGCATCGACGGTTCAAGACCCGACCAGAGGGTCAATCACCGCCCTACTAAGTCGCCGCTATCTGCACCAATAATCGCTGCCAAACTTTGGCTGGGGTCGTGGTCCTGAAACAAGGTGGGTAGACCTGAGCAGCATCGATATCCGAGTATTGGCAGTCTCTCTTCATGCAGGGTATACAGGCTAAGTCATCGGCCGCGATAGCAGATTGGCGTTGACCATAAGGCGCTGTCAGCAGGGGATTTGTCGGCCCAAATAAACTAACCATCGGCACGTCCATGGCTGCCGCCAGATGGCCCGGTCCGGTATCAACGCTCACCACACCCTTAACGCCGGCGAGGCAATCCGCCAGCGCCGTCAAACTCATTCTTGGCAATACCTGCGCATCGCTCGACGTCGTCCTGATCGCCTCGGCCCGCGCCAACTCTACGGCATTACCATGAGGCAACAGTACGCCATAGCCCGCCGCGTTCACTAGGCCAGCAAGCTGTTGCCAGAGCGCCACCGGCCAATGTTTGGTGCTCCAGGTAGTGCCATGAAAGAACAGGATGTTGCGCTTCGGCTGGCTAGCTGCTGCAACTTGCTCTGCCCGTAACCCAAAGTCCGCCGAGGCGCTCGGCATCGGGTAGGCCAGGGCACTGGCGAACAGTTGTCGAAGGCGGGTGACGGCATGTTGTTGTCTGGCAACCGCGTAACCCTGTGCATAGGTCAAACTGGCGAGGGGTTCACGGCTGGACTGTCGATCCAATCCTACGACTCGACCTTTAGCCAGACTACTGACGATCGCGCTCTTGATCAGGCCTTGCGCATCAATCACCAAGTCATAATCCGTCTCGCGGAGTGCCCGTAGCGCGGCGCGAATCTCTCTACGGCTCTGCCACCAGTTACGCCGCCAGCGCCTAATCGCCACGGGAATCACCCGCGACACGGCCGGATGTAGATTCGGAATCTCTTGAAAGGCCTCTTCGACCACCCAATCAATCTGGATTCCTGGCAGTGCCGCCGCCGCATCGCTTACTGCCGCTAAGGTATGGATGACATCCCCCAGCGAAGACAACTTGACCACCAGGATTTTGAGGGGCCTGTGCTCAGGCATACTGACTGACGATGGTCGATAACTGCTCAGGCAGCAATTGATTCAGACAATTTTTATGCCCGAGTGGACAGGTTCTTTTAAAACAGGGACTGCAGGGTAGCGGCTGGGACAGCGTGTGAACCTTGTCTGTCAGCGGCGGGGTGAAGGCCGGTGAGGTGGAACCGTAGACAACGGCGGTCGGGCAACCCACCGCTGCGGCTATATGCATCAAGCCGGAATCATTCGATAGCACCAGATGACACAGCGGCAACAAGTCAATCACATCCAGTAAAGAGGTCTTACCGGTCAGGTCCCGTATCTGCCCCGCGGAATGACCGGCAACGGCGTCGGTAATTTGTCGCGCAATAGCCTGGTCCCCCGGGCCCCCAAAGATCCAGACCTGCATACCCTGTTTGATGGCCATTTCGGCGACCCGCGCATAGTGCTCAGCCGGCCAGCGTTTGGCATCGCCAAACTCGGCGCCCGGGCATAGACCGAGAATATTACCGGGCTGCTGGAGTCCCAGCTTAGCGCGCAACTGCGCCTGATTCGCTACATCCACGCTTAATTCGGGATAAACAATCTGTGGCTGTGGCGCATTCACCGGCACTCCCAGAGCGACGAATCGATCGATCATGCGCGGCAGCCGCTTCTTGTCCAGCAATCGCATATCATTGATCAGCCCGAATCGATACTCGCCACGAAACCCAGTCCGCAGCGGGATGTCCGCCAACCAGGGCACTAAAGCTGATTTCAGAGAGTTGGGTAACACGATGGCCTGTTCGTAACCTGCAGATTTCAGGCGCCTGGCGCTGGCCTTACGATAGTCCCACTGTAATTGACCGTGCCCCACATTAAACTCAATCGCCTGGTCGACTTCTGGCATGCGCGTGACCAACGCCAGAGTCGCCGGTGGCGCCAGCACATCGATGGCCATCAACGGCCGACGTTGTTTCAGCAGCTTATACAGAGTCTGAGCCATCACCATATCGCCAACCCAAGCTGGGCTGACGACGAGTAACCGCGGATTCGTCTCTGACATAATGTACCAACGCTGTAGGCAGAGCGGCCGCGCTGCTGCGACCATCCCATTGATGAATCGGCCTCACCTCAGGGCGGTGCCGGTAAAAAATCTGTCATTCGCGAAGGGATCAGCCATTGCGCTTCGGTCCCGTCGGCTAATGTCCGTACCGGCCCCATTCTACACAGACTCTTCTGCCGGGACTATGCCAATGGAGCTATGCCAAATGAGACTATGCCAAATGAGACTATGCCAACGAGATTAGTCAATGGCGACCACAGCGGATCAATGTTTAGACCATGGCTTGCGTCATACACCGTTGCCAGATATCGACGACACCATCTCGATACAGATTCAGCCGCTTGAAAGACGACATCTCACCGCCCAACCATTGATAATGCACCGCCGAACGGTAAGCCAGATAGGCCTCATGCAGTAGCTTTTGGTCAGCCACGCTAAGTACGCCAATCACTTCGAGAGCCTCTAACAAACGCACCTTATCAGACCAGCGAGCCACCTCCGGATGCTCGTGAGAAAGGGCCAACACCCAAAACTGCACCATAAATTCAATATCAACGATGGCGCCAGCTCCGTGCTTCAAGTCAAATCCTGAGACAAGCACCGCATCACCGGATTCAGGTTCTGAGCCCCCTCGCCGCCCAGTGGCTTCTGTGGATTCACTGTCGAGATGAACTCGCATTTTCTCGCGCATACTCACGACATCATGGCGCAACGCTGCCCGATCTCGCGGACGCTGAAGGATCGTCGCACGAAGGTTATCGAACTTAGCCTGCATCGCTGGATGGCCCGCAACAAACCGTGAGCGCACCAACGCTTGATGCTCCCAGGTCCAGGCCACCTCGCCCAGGTAGCGCTCGTAGGCGCTAAAAGTACTCACCAGCGGCCCCTTATTACCTGACGGGCGCAAGCGCAGGTCGATTTCATAAACCGTACCGAAGCGAGTATAGCGCGTCAAAATATGGATAACTCGCTGTGCCAGGCGATGAAAGAATACGCCGTTATCAATGGCCTTTTCACCATTCGTCGCGCCTTGCTGATCCACATCCACCAGCATCACGAGGTCAAGATCGGAACCATAACCCAACTCAAAACCCCCTAACTTACCATAGGCGATAATGGCAAACCGGCAACCCTGCGGCACATTGTCGCTGTCACAGGGCTCACCAAAGCGCTCGAGCATATTCTGCCACGCCAGCTCAACAGCTTGGTCCAAAACGACTTCAGCAATCGCCGTCAATGCATCTGAGGCCTTCATCAACGGCAGCATGTCCGACAACTCCAGCACGGCGACTTTGAGTATTGCGCCCGTCTTGAATTGACGGAGCAAATCCATTTGCATCTCCAGATCATCCGACTCCGTCGTGGCAAGTTGCTCGCGAAGCTCAAGCGCCAGTTGCGCTTTATCAAAGACCGCCTCATGGGTCTGACGATCCGACAATTCGTACAGTAGTATCGGCATCGCCGCCAGATGATCAGCCACCCAAGAGCTCATACCGCATAGATTGGTCATCCGCCGGAGTGCATCCATGTTTTCCAACAAGTAGACAATGTAGGTGCTGCGACGAGCAATCTGTTCAATAATCGGCAACAGGCGCGCCAGAGTCCGGTCCGGATCCTTTTCTCGCGCCGCTAAACGCATCAATATAGGCATCAGTCGATCGAGACGCTCAATGCCAAGTTCCTCCATATCATGAACATTGATTCGTCGACTAAGGTCCTGCAAATTTCTGACCACTTCATGGGCGCGAAGAAATCCATACTCCGTTAAAATATCTAGCCCATCTTTCATTTCCGGCTCTCGCCAGATCTTCGCCCAGAACAAATGATCTGTCTTGGACGACTCTTCTTCGGCATTATTCGATGACATGAACCGCGAGAAAATCGAGATCACACTGTCCCTATAACCCGTCAGTGCCAAATAATACTCTGGGTAATTTGAATACCCCATAGCAATCGCCAAACGTTGCTGCGAGAGCGTGGCTGACGGCAATCTCTGCGTCTGACGATCTTTCTCTGCCTGAATGACGTGTTCACTATTACGCAAAAAACAATAGGCTTCACGCAATTGATGAACTTCCTCGGCAGGCAAAAAATCACCAGCGGCAATTAGCGTCATCGCCTTGAGTATTTGCCGCTCCTGCAATTGACTTTCACGCCCGCCCCAGATCAATTGCAAAGCCTGAATGATAAATTCAATCTCTCGAATTC
>JABMOJ010000357.1 GCA_013204195.1 SAR86 cluster bacterium | reverse complement strand
GCCTCACACCCATCGAACAGGTATTTGTCTACCACCCCTTTGAACATGCAGAAGATCTTGCGACCCAGCAACAATCTGTCCAGTTGTTCCAGCGTCTGCTCAACAACGCGCCAACCGCCTGTCATCACCAGCTTCGGGGTTTTTTCCACCACGCCCAGGAACATCATGATATTGTGGCCACTTACGGCCGATTCCCGCATCGTAATCAGGCGCTTGGCCGGACTCATTCTGCAGCGGAAAATGATTATCTGGTGAACGCCAGGCGCTTCGGTCAATAAACCGTCACACACAACAAAAGGTCACGCAAATGCACCAGGCAAAAGACACATTAGGCAATGCCTACACAGTCAGTCATGATGCCAGCGTGACCCAAATGGCCCATATTATTGACGCCTATTTGGGTTCGCAAGCCACGGTTATGCCGTTGCTTGATGAACTGTTGCTGACAGAGCCAAGCATGCCAATGGCTATCTGTCTGCGCACTTACCTGCTCAAACTTGGCAGCGACCCGCGCCTGGCGACACCTATCCAACGGGGCCTCGACAGCCTGACGGCACTAGCAGACAGCCTCAACCCGCGAGAGAAAATGCATCTACAGGCCCTGACAAGCTGGGTCGGCAACCAGTTACTGGCAACGGTTGAGACACTCGAGGCTATTCTCGCCAGCTACCCACGGGATATGCTGGCTCTGCGACTCGCCCACTACCTGCATTTTTACGCAGGCAGCGCAAACAATATGCGCGCTTCAGTCACTCGATCTCTAAACAACTGGGCGCCCGCTGACCCCTACTACGGTTACCTGTTAGGCATGCACAGCTTTGGCCTGGAAGAGTCAGGCGACTACACACAGGCCGAAGCCTATGGCAAGCAGGCCATCGATTGTAATCCCGCCGATATCTGGGCCGCGCATGCCGTCACCCATGTATTCCAGATGCAGGAACGTTTTGCCGAAGGAATTCAATGGATCGATTCGTTAGTACCCCATTGGGACGAGGCCAACGGTTTTGTCTATCATCTGCATTGGCACAAGGCCTTATGCCATCTTGGTATGCGCGATAACGAGGGTGCTCTGTCCATTTATGACGCTCACCTTGCCGGCGCGGTTGATGACGACTTCTACTTGGACACCTGCAACGCCGCATCTCTGCTCTGGCGACTTGAGATTCTCGGCGTTGATGTCGGTCAACGCTGGCAAGCACTACAAGCCATATCGGCCGCCCGCGTCAGCGACAGTGAATTGATTTTTTCGACCCTGCATTACTTGATGGCGCCTGCCAGGCTCAACGACCAAGCCACCATTGACCGCGCATTGAAGAGCCTGCTTGCCTGGAGTCAGGCGAACACGACCCAGGGCGACATCTGCCGAGAGGTGGGTCTACCCATCGCCAATGCACTCATTAATATCGGCAAGGGCGACGCCCGCCAGGCTGCCAATGACCTGAGCGCGGTCGCCGACCAGATTTATTTGATTGGTGGTAGCCATGCGCAGCGAGACCTGTTCACCCAGATTCAACACTTCAGTGCGAGCCAATCGCACCCACATTAAAAACGACAACACAATAAAGGTGACTTTATGGATTACGAACAAATTACTTACGAAGTTGAGAGTAACATCCTTACGCTGACGCTGAATCGGCCAGATAAGCTCAATGCCTTCACCGGGAAAATGATGGCGGAGATGATTGATGCACTGGATTGCGCCGACGCCGATGACGCGGTTAAGGCGATTATCGTCACCGGTGCAGGTCGTGGCTTTTGCGCCGGCGCTGATCTTTCCTCCGGCAGCAACACATTCAATGCTGATAGTGCTGGCGCCGGTCTGAAACCCGACGGTGGCGGCCTCCTGACACTGCGCCTGTTCGATTGTTTGAAGCCAGTGATCTCAGCTTGCAATGGTCCTGCCGTGGGCATTGGTGCCACCATGCAATGCGCGATGGATATACGCCTGGCATCAGAGGACGCGCGCTACGGCTTCGTCTTTGCCAAACGTGGCATCGTTCCCGAAGCCTGCTCCAGCTGGTTTTTACCACGCTTGGTTGGCATTAGCCAAGCCTTAGAGTGGACCTATTCCGGCCGCGTCTTTGGTGCCGCCGAGGCCCACAAGGGCGGCCTGGTACGGAGTGTCCATAAGCCCGCCGACTTGCTGCCTGCCGCCAGAGACCTGGCCCACGAATTTGCCGAACAGACCTCATCAATCTCGATCGCGATGATTCGCAACATGATGTGGAAAATGCTCGGCGCCGATCACCCCATGGAAGCTCATAAGATCGATTCACGAGGCGTGTATTTCACCGGCCGATCCGCCGACGCCCTCGAAGGCGTGCAATCATTCCTCGACAAACGCCCCGCCGAGTTCCCCGGCAAAGTCAGCCAAGACATGCCTGAGTTTTTCCCCTGGTGGGAGACCCGTCACTTTAAATAG
>JABMOJ010000356.1 GCA_013204195.1 SAR86 cluster bacterium | reverse complement strand
CCCGTAAGAAGACCATCAAGCCGCGTGGTAAAAGTCAGATTGATTATGTTCAAGCTGTGCGCGCTCACGATATCAATTTCGGTGTGGGTCCGGCGGGAACAGGTAAGACCTACCTGGCTGTGGCCTGCGCAGTTGAGGCGCTGGACCAGGAATTGGTGCGCCGTATTCTGTTGGTTCGACCCGCCGTCGAAGCCGGTGAGAAACTCGGCTTTCTACCCGGTGATCTGAGTCAGAAAATCGATCCTTACTTGCGACCCTTGTACGATGCACTGTACGAGATGATTGGCTTCGAGCGAGTCGAGAAGCTGATTGAAAAAAACATTATTGAGGTTGCGCCGCTAGCCTATATGCGCGGCAGAACTTTGAATGAGTCTTTTATCATTCTCGATGAGAGCCAAAACACGACGACTGAGCAAATGAAGATGTTTCTCACTCGCGTCGGTTTTGGTTCAACGGTGGTGGTGACAGGCGATGTTACGCAGGTCGATCTACCCCATCGAACGACCTCTGGACTGCGGCATGTGCTTGACGTGTTGCCTCATGTTGAAGGTATCTCGTTTACCCATTTCAGCTCTCGAGATGTTGTTAGACACCCGCTGGTGCAGCGAATCGTCGAGGCCTATGAAAAGTATGAAGCCGGCAGCGGTAAATCCTGATGCTGGCGCGACACTATAGTCAGCGAGTTCACCTGTGAGTGGCGTTCAGGCACCGTGCCTAGTGGATGTCGGCTGGTCTGTCGCCAGACCCGATTGGGCGCCCGATGATCAACAGCTTCAAGCTTGGGTGCTCGCGGCGATAGTGGCCGGTACTGATGAAGTGTTGCCAGCCCAAGGTGTCGAAGTTTCATTGTTGTTTACCGATGCCAGTGACATTCAGCGACTCAATCTAGAGTATCGACAAATAGACCGAGCGACCAATGTATTGTCATTTCCGGCGCAGACGCTGGTGGAGGACGGGCGTATGCTCGTGGGTGATGTGGTCATTTGTTTGTCGATCGTTGAGGCTGAAGCCGCAGCTCAGGGCAAGTTGCCCTTGGTGCACTTGACCCACCTGGTGCTCCATGGGGTTCTTCACCTGTTGGGGCATGATCACGTTGAGGACGCTGATGCAGATCAGATGGAGTCCATTGAAATTAACCTGATGGCCAGTCTTGGCTATGCGAATCCTTATGCTGATGCAGCGGGAAATAACAGTGAAGAGAGCAAGTACACATGAGTGAGGAAGGGTCGAGTAACGAGAAGAGTTGGCTGGAGCGCCTGTCCCAGGCGTTCACCGGAGAACCTTCTTCTCGAGACGAACTGATTGAGCTGTTGCGATCAGCCCACCAGCGTGATTTGTTGGACGCAGAGGTTTTAAGCATCATCGAAGGCGCGTTAGTGGTCTCCGATATGCAAGCCCGTGAGATTATGATCCCTCGGTCTCAAGTCGCCGTGGTGCGACTGGATATGAAGCCGGAAGAACTATTGCCGGTGGTGATTGAGTCCGGTCACTCGCGACTACCGGTATTGGGCGATGGTCCTGACAACGTGGTGGGCATCTTGCTGGCTAAAGATCTGCTGCCTTTAGCCTTGGCTGAGCACCGCCAAAAATTCAATTTGCGAGATATTTTACGTCCTTGTACGGCGATTCCAGAAAGTAAACGGCTGAACGTTTTGCTGCAAGAGTTCCGTGCGACTCGAAACCATTTGGCGGTGGTTTATGACGAGTATGGTGGCGTCTCGGGGATTGTCACCATTGAAGACGTGCTAGAGCAGATCGTTGGTGATATCGAGGACGAGTTTGATTTCAATGATGATGACTACATTAAGGCGCACGCCGACGGGGTTTTTACCATCAAGGCGCTAACGCCAATCGAAGATTTCAACAGTTTTTTTGAGACTCAATTCAGCGAGGCTAACTTTGACACCATCGGTGGCATAGTGACTCAGCGGTTCGGTCACTTACCCAAACGTGATGAGCAGGTGAGCATAGATGGCTTTCAATTCAAGGTCTTGAACGCCGACAATCGTCGCATCAGGCTTCTGCAGCTGACGCTGCCACTCGATGACTGAGGCGGTCGCCGAACCTGTCTCGTCCCGCCTGTCGATGTGGTTAAAAGGCACCTTGGCACTGGCAGCGGGTACCGGGTTCTCCTTTGGTCTGGCTCCCTTTGATTGGTGGCCGAGCCTTATCGGTTCTATTTTACTTCTGCATTGGCTCCTCCGTGGCGTATCAGTTCGCCACGGGCTCGTTATCTTTTATGCCTATGGCGTGGGTTTTTACGGTGTGGGCGTTTCCTGGGTCTATGTCAGTATCCACGAGTTCGGTGGCGCTTCGATCTTGTTGGCGGGTTTGCTGGTCTTGTTGTTTGTCTTGGCCATGGCGCTGTTTTTTTTAGCCCAGGGTTACATTTATCTAAAGTTTTTCCGCCAGTCCATATGGGGCATAACGCTAGGATTCTCCGCGATTTGGGTTTTACGTGAGTGGCTGCTCACTTGGTTTCTGACAGGCTTCCCCTGGTTATTTGCGGGTTACGGGTTACTGGATACTTG
>JABMOJ010000355.1 GCA_013204195.1 SAR86 cluster bacterium | reverse complement strand
ATTCTGGGAGAGTGGATCACCATGTTGCCGGATGTGCCCTGGGATCTGGAGCAGACCGGCAATGTCAGTCGTAACCTGATCGTCGCCGCCGTGATGACGGGTATCGCGTTTCGATATTTCTTCCTGCAGCACCAGCTTCGGCGCCAAGAGCAGGCTGAGTTGAATTCCCGTATTCAGGCGCTTCAATCCAGAATTCGACCACATTTTTTGTTTAACAGCATGAATATTATCGCGAGCCTGATTAGCGTTGACCCGGATACTGCGGAAGAGGTGGTCGAGGACCTGTCGGTGCTGTTTCGAGCCAGTCTGAATCAGAGCAGCGATCAACCGGTGCTACTTGCCGAAGAATTAGCCCTGTGTCAAAAATATGTGCATATCGAGTCGTTGCGATTGGATGAGCGCCTGCGGGTTAATTGGCATATCAATGTTGATCCACAGACCGTCAAAATACCACTGTTGACACTTCAACCATTGCTGGAAAACGCGATTTATCATGGTATTCAGCCCCTGCCGGAAGGCGGCATCGTCGAGGTGGTGATCGACAGATATGACAACAAGTTGGTGGCGAGTATATCCAATCCATTATCGGATGCTATTCAGACGCCCTTGCAGGGTAATCGTATGGCGCTAGACAATATCCGCCGGCGACTGGAGGCGATCTATGGGGCCGGCGCATCGATTGTCAGTCGCAAGGACGAGGGGAGCTTTAATACCACCATCAGCTATCCTCTGGCTGATGACGGAGATCGTCGAAATCGGCGTAGGCGAGAATGAGTTTATGATGTTAGACTAGTCTCAAGTGGCGACAGGCGTAAAAGTCATTATTGTGAACGGTTTCACATTAATGAGCATAAGAGGACTGGTACTGTGCCAGTCCGCGGATCACATAGCTATATTGTCCAATGAAGTGAGTAACTTGCGGTAGGTAGGAGTCCCTTGTCGATAAAACGAGGAGCGCCAAAATTACAATCTGAATGCGAGGTTTCTCCACCATGAAAGTATTAATAGTTGACGATGAAAAGTTAGCGCGAGAACGGTTGATCAGGATGGTCAATACGCTGGATCAATACGATGTAGTGGGGGAAGCCGCATCCGGTGACGAGGCCGTCAGGCGAACCCTGGAATTTGAGCCTGACATCGTGCTAATGGATATTCGCATGCCGGGTACTGATGGAATGGCGGCAGCCCATAAGATCGCGGCGATGCCCGCGCCCCCCGCGGTGGTCTTCTGTACGGCATTTAGTGAACACGCGATCGAGGCGATCGAGGCAAATGCGGCTGGTTATTTACTGAAACCGGTTCGTCGAGAAGCCTTGGTAGAGGTGCTGAAGAAAGTCGGTCGATTCAATAAAGTTCAGGAGCGCGCAGTTTCCGGCGAAGACGAGTCGATGAAACAGCGAGTACGAACCCATATCTGTGCAAGAACCCGGCGCGGTATTGAGTTAATCCCCTTATCTGAAATCCGATTTTTTCAAGCAGATCACAAATATGTCACGGTGCGCCATGAGTCAGGCGAAGTGTTAATTGACGACAGTTTGCGTGATTTGGAGGATGAATTCGGTGATCGGGTCGTTAGAATTCACCGTAACGCGCTGGTGATGACCGATCATCTTGAAGGGCTTGATCGGAACCTTCAAGGTCATTATCAAGTGCGGATGCGTGGAGTTGAAGATAAACTCGATGTTAGCCGTCGGCATGTCTCGGGTCTCAGACGTTTAGTTCAGTCGTTATAGTCTTTGTCCAGCCTGCAGCGGGCTCAGTGCGATGGCTGGATTTTAAGGGCTGATTGGAAGTTTAGGTCTTGAGGCTTAGCGATCTTCTTTCGATCGGGGCAGATAGAGATACAAAAGGCGGCTATAATGTCGCTTTTTTTGTGCGCGATAGTTGTGTGTTAATCAGGCTCAGGCAAACTGCTA
The DNA here is from genome assembly GCA_013204195.1 of SAR86 cluster bacterium. Lineage (GTDB taxonomy): Bacteria > Pseudomonadota > Gammaproteobacteria > Pseudomonadales > Azotimanducaceae > UBA4582. The sequence continues at coordinate 5,868 of JABMOJ010000355.1, read as the reverse complement.
TGAACCGAGACACGCGCAGGCGACAACGACAGGACCTGGACAGTGGATAGGATTCGAATAGCAACAAGAGAAAGCGCCCTCGCGATGTGGCAGGCGAACTTTGTTAAATCCGCGTTGGAGCGGGCACACCCAGGTCTCAGGGTAGACATCCTCGGTATGACTACCGAGGGCGATCGGAATAAGGAGTCGCCCTTAAGCCAGATGGGTGGCAAAGGGGTCTTCGTTAAAGAGCTGGAAGTGGCGCTATTAGAAAATCGTGCCGACATTGCTGTTCACTCAATGAAGGATGTACCTTCGGTTCTACCGCCAGGTCTTGAGCTGGCGGCCATGTGCGAGCGCGATGATCCGCGGGATGCGCTGGTGACCAACGAATTTGATTCCCTCGCCTCCCTGCCTGCGGGAGCGCGAATCGGCTCCTCAAGTTTGCGGCGGCGCTTGCAACTTCAGCAGGCTCGGCCTGATTTGGTGTACCTGGAGCTGCGCGGCAATGTCGACACCCGTTTGCGAAAGCTCGATCAAGGTGATTTTGAGGGCATTATCCTGGCGACCGCTGGATTGAAGCGCCTGGGTCTGGCAGACCGGATCACCGCCAGCATTGACCCAGGCATTAGTCTGCCCTCTGCGGGTCAAGGTGCCGTGGGTATTGAGTGTCGCGAAGATGCCGTTGCAGTTAAGAAGCTGCTGGCAGCGATCAATCATCTGGACACGCAATATTCCGTGACCTGCGAACGCATGATATCTGCTGGCCTGGGGGCAAGTTGTAGCCTACCCATTGCGGCTTTTGCACAGATTATTAAGGGTCGTATCGAACTTGCCAGTTATGTGAGCGATATGGCAGGCCAGACAGTCCTGCGAGCCAGTCGCTCTGGGCCACGAGAGAGTGGCCTGGAGCTGGCGCGTCAAGTCACTGCTGAGCTGATATCTGGTGGTGCCTTGCGGTTGATCAATCCACCGTCATGAGGACGCCGCCCGGAGGTCGTCGAGACGGGGTCTTGCTGACACGATCCTCGGATCAAAACCGACGCCTGCTGGATGTTCTTGAGTCTCGTGGCGCCGCTGCCTTGCCCGTTCTGCAGCGCCCATTGCTTGATATCCTCGCGCTTGATCCCAGGCCTGAGGATCGACAACCCATTCTGCATCTCGACCAGTATGATCATGTCATTTTAATCAGCCAAAACGCTGTGATCCATGGTGTTGCCCTGCTGGCTGATTACTGGCCCCAGTGGCCCGCTGGTTTGCACTGGTACGGCGTTGGTGCGGCAACGGGAACCTTGCTCAATAGCCTGGGCATCAGATGTACCGTCCCGCAGGACTATTCTTCTGAAGGGCTACTTGCGCTGCCGGAACTAAGGGTTGTCAAGGCACAGAAAGTCTTGATTATCAGAGGTGCTGGTGGTGGCCGGGAATGGCTTCGCGACGAGCTGCTGGCAAGAGGCGCGCAGGTCGACTACCTGGAGGTATACCAGCGCCAGTGGCGAGAATACCCCCAAGGTTTGTTGACGCTCGATGAGGCGTCGAGCATTTTGATTGTTCTGGCTTACAGTCGCGAGAGCCTGGAGCGTTTGGTGGCACTCATGCCGGGGTCTCTGGCGGACAGCTGTCTCATTGTACCGTCTGAGCGTATACAAACGCTGGCAAAGGGTATGGGTTTTGGTAAAGTCAGTGTGGTCAGGCCTGATGATGAAGCAATGGTGACTGAAATACTCAGGCTATGGAATGCGACGGCTGCGAGTTCTTTACCGCAAAAATAGGCATCTCGACGACAAATGGAATGGGCGTGACAGGATAGTCAAACCAGAAAAGCCGGATCCTAATGCGAGCAAACTGGATAGACCAGGCAATGAGGCCTTTACCCGACTGGAACACAAGGACATGAGTGAACCCATAACAAAACCCAAGCAAACCCCAGCGACCGAACCGGACCATGACGGCTCAAGGTCATCGGGTGGTTTCTCGGGCGTTCTCGGCGTCCTGCTGGCCCTGATCGCTATCGGTATGGCGAGCTATCCTATTTATCAAATGCTGCAGCCGCGGCCAGCGCCTATTATCGATCAGTCCGTGCAACAATTGACCCGAGATCAGAATGACCAGCGACAGCAATTTGAAAAGCTAGAACAAGAGATGCAAAGCCTGACGTCGAGCATGCAGGACCTGCAAAGTGATGCTGCGGTGGTTGCAGAAAATGCGATCAAGGTGCAGGGGCAATTGCGCGAAGAACTGTTGTCGATGGTAGGCACGACCAGCCAAGACTGGTTAATAGCTGAAGTTGAGTATCTGTTACGTCTGGCCAACCAGCGGGTGCTGATGGAACGTGATCCTCAGGGCGCGATTGCGTTGCTTCGCGCCGCCGATGACATCGTGCGGGATGCCCGGGGTACGACCGGGTTTGAGTTACGAGAAGCCATTGCCTTCGATCTCGGTCAATTGGACGCTGTCGCCCGCTTGGATGTCGATGGCATCTATCTGCAACTGTCGGTTCTGGCTCGCCAGGTGGCTCAGCTGAGACAGAAAAAACGTCATTTCGAAGTGTCAGCGCCGACGCCTGCATTACCCACATTAACGACGCTGACCTGGACGGAGCGATTCTGGCTGAGGGTCGAAGGTGCTGGTCGACGTCTAGCGACGTTGGTGGATTACCGGCGAGGAGCGACGGAAGTCACGCCGATATTACCGCCGAAGGAAGAGTACTACTTGCGCCAGAATCTGGTGCTGAAATTTCAGCTAGCTGAGTTGGCGCTACTTCGTGGTGATCAGGCTATTTACAGTAACGCGCTGGCCGAGGCGGGCCAGTGGATCACACAGTATTTTGATCTCAACCAGCCGCAGACTCAGGCGGTTCAAACCGGCATTGAAAAATTACGCCACATCGATATTGCCGGCCAGATGCCCGACATTTCAGGGTCCTTGCAGGCAGCGAGAGAGCTGATGGCCAAATTCAGCCAGCAGCCCAATCGACTGCCGAGTCGACATAATAATGTGATTAGATCACCGCAGTTGCAGATCGATCCAATGGGTGCCGCACAATGAAACGGACGCTGGTCGTTTTATTGGTGTTGATTGTAGCGGCGGGTTGGCTGGGCACCTTGATCGCTGAAGATCCGGGCTATGTGTTGATCACCTATGGCGACCACACCGTGCAAACCGGGCTTTGGGTCTTTTTGGCGTTGTTATTGACGTTAGTGACTTCGGGCTACTATGTGATTGGCGGTATAAAGTGGCTGCTTGGTACCGGTAGCATTTTGCAACGCTGGCGTGCCGGCTTGAAGCACACCAAATCAATCCAGTTAACCGATAAGGGCATGGTCTTTTTGCAGCAAGGTGCGTGGGAACGAGCAGAAAAATTTCTCGTGGCCGGCGCAATCCATAGTCCAACGCCGAGTCAGAACTACATCAGCGCCGCGAAAGCAGCAGATGCCCAAAACCATATTGAAAATCGCGAGCGCTACTTTCGTCTTGCGCTGGAAGCCAGTCCAAAGGCAGAGGGTGCGGTTGCACTCGCCCGCGCCGAGACAAACCTTGCCCGTGGTGAGTGGCGTAAGACGCTCGTCAACCTGGAGCAGGCGGGTCAAAATAAAATCACGCTTGGCCTACGCAAGCAGGCCTTATTGCAACTTCGAGACTGGCAGGGTCTGGCTGATGTCATGCCAGAATTACGTAAACATGCTGATGATGAAGCAAGTCAGTTAATGTTTGAAAAACAAGTAGCGCGGCAGCGCTTGGCGTCTCCGAATAATACGGATGAAAGCCTGGAGATTATCTACAACAGATTGCCAGAGGTGCTTCGCCGCGATCCGGAAATCGTCCTGGACTATTGCCAGTATGTTCGAGACGACAAGCAAACCGAAGCAGTGATCAGGTCTACGATTAAGCATCAGTGGGATGATCAATTGGCGGTAATGTACGGTCAGTCGGCCAAGGCCATGTTAACGAAGCGGATTAAAACAGCGGAAGGCTGGCAAAAAAATCATCCTGATAACTGGGCGCTTAATGCTTGTCTGGGTCAGCTTTATGAAGGTAACGGCGAGAAAGATCGGGCTAAAGTCGCCTATAACAAGAGTCTGCAAATGCAGCCGTCGGTTCTGGCACATGAGCGTCTAGCGAAGTTGTTGGCCTTCGACGGTGAGTATGCGAAAAGCAGTGACCATCTGCGCCAGGCGCTAAAAATTACGCAATCGAGCCATCAGCCCAGTCATCACCGTCAAAAATAAACGCAAAACAGGTAGGTTTGTTTATTATTGGTGATGGGCTTAGCTAGGCGCTCCCAACTAGGCAACTAGGCGTTCCCAACTCGGCGTCCCCAACTACTTTTTGGTTCTTGGCGCGTAGGAGAAAACATCAGAAAACATGTCGTCAGCAGACATGCCGTGTTGGATAAAACGATCATAAGTCGCATAGACCATTCCCGGGCTGCCAGAAACGTAGACGATGGTATCGTCTAGACGACTAAAATCCTGCACGACTGCATCAGGAAGAAGCCCCGTCCTACCTGACCACTCAGGCGACTGATCAGGTTCACTGACCACGGGTACAAACGTAAAATGCTTAAATTCGCGTTCCCAGCTCAAGCATAATTGCGTCAGATACAAATCTGCTGCCGAGAGCACGCCCCAATAAAGCCATATGGGTTGCTCGGGCTTTCTCGGTAATAAAAACTCGATAATGCTTTTCATTTGCGTGATGCCGGTACTCGCACCGATCAGGATCAGGTTTTTACCGACGGGCGCGTCAACGAAGCAGTCACCCTTGGGTATTTCAATCTCCACAGAAGCGGCGAGATCAAGCAGCTTTTCGATTGCCACAGAGTCATCTGAGCCGGGCGTCGGCCTGATATGAAGTTCGATCGTATCCTTAATGTCCGGTGAGCTGGCGATTGAAAATGGACAATGCTTGCCTGATAAAATGATATCGAGATACTGGCCGGCTTTGAAACTGATCGTTTCGCCAACAGGAATTTCCAGAACAACACGCCGAGTGTTGGCGTTATATCTGTCGATACTGCGTATTTTACAGCTCAGGCGTTTCAATTGCTTTCGAGTGTCCAGAGGTTCGCTTAACTACGTTTCATTGATGCGAAAAATTCTTCATTGCTCTTGGATTTTTTCATGCGCTCCAACATAAATTCGATGGCGGCAACATCGTCCATTTCGTGAAGAATTTTGCGTAAGATCCAAGCTTTTTGTAACTCTTCTTCGCTCATCAGCAGGTCTTCTCTTCGAGTACCTGAACGTCGAATATTGATGGCTGGGTAGACGCGTTTTTCCGCTATCTTCCGTTCCAGATGCAGCTCCATGTTACCGGTACCTTTGAACTCCTCATAGATAACTTCGTCCATCTTAGAGCCAGTATCAATCAGACATGTCGCGATAATAGTGAGTGAGCCGCCCTCTTCGATATTTCGTGCGGCGCCAAAAAAGCGCTTTGGCCGCTCCAATGCGTGCGCATCAATACCACCCGTCAAAATCTTACCCGATGCGGGTATGACCGTATTGTAGGCGCGAGCCAAACGAGTGATCGAATCTAGCAGAATCACCACGTCGGTCTTGTGTTCCACCAGCCGTTTTGCTTTTTCAATAACCATCTCACTCACCTGCACATGTCGTGAAGGTGGCTCATCAAACGTGCTCGCAACAACTTCGCCGCGAACCGAGCGTTGCATTTCAGTCACTTCTTCTGGTCGTTCGTCGATCAATAGAACGATCAGATGGCACTCTGGGTTGTTGCGTACGATGGCTTGGGCGATATTCTGCAGTATGAGCGTCTTACCGGCTTTTGGTGGTGATACGATCAAGCCACGCTGGCCCTTACCGATGGGCGAGGTCAGGTCAATAATTCGCGACGTCAGGTCTTCAGTGCTGCCATTGCCAGCCT
>JABMOJ010000354.1 GCA_013204195.1 SAR86 cluster bacterium | reverse complement strand
GTGCCCTGGTTAGTGCCGAGGCGCCGCTGCCCAATCCGAATTCCTGGCAGGTTCTGACGGTCAAACCAAGCTAGACCCCGCCAGCTTCGGCCGGTGTCAGAACCGTCGAGTCGAGTGCGAAAAAAGTCCTGCTGGTGATGAACGGTTCCTCGCTTGTGACGCCTCATCCAGCACCTGGTGTTTGAAGGTTTTCGCTATAATCGCTGGATCTTCAATGCAGGGTGTCTTCGCCGCTTGATAATAGCCACCTCGAAGGCTTATTCGGGACAAAGCTATCTACTATCGTCCGGCTTGGATTCAACTGGTCACTGCAACCAATCTGAAAACATCGACCCGTTAGCCTGCACCTGAAACGGATGCCTTCGGATTAACGATATTGAGCACGATACTCGAGTCCATTTGTTCAATTGGTGGTGAAGTGCTGATCTTTGGATGAACGTAGGCTGCGATTGTTTTGTGGCAGTCGCTTCGAACACTCAAATCATTTGACTGATCTAATGGAATTTCGGCTAACGTTATTAGCGGGTCGTAATCTGGGTGATTGGACGCCAGCGCTGTCGCGCAGTGTAGTTCTTGTTGGATATTCCGATCTGCTGACCGCCTGGCTTAAATCCGGGAGCCATCCAGAGGCCTCCAAAATAGATAGTCTAATGTTAATATCTATGGTTGGCTGCGATTAGCTTGCGATTAGAGAAATCGCGTCTTCGTCATGGCTCTTCTTTTGGTGAGAAGCTCAACCGGACGATCATTCGGGGTATCATCGATGATTTCATCACTAGGCGGAAGATAAGATGCTCTGCGCAATAGCAGGCGATATCATCGGTCCCAGTTACGAGTTCAGCAACTTCAAAGCTATGGACCTTCGGCCTCTGATCCATGCTCGGGCACGATACACTGACAATACGGTTTGCACCGTCGCCATTGCTGACTGCATTCTGAGCGCAAAGGCACAGCTGATCCCTTTGGGGCCAGAAGTCTGCTAAATGGCTGGCAGGCACATCAACTAAGCTCTACAACAGCTATGGTCATGGTCATCGTTTCTCATCGGCTCAAGCAACGATACACGGCGGTTTATAGGGCTCGCTAGAACCCGCCAAACAATCAATTTTACCGATTAGAGCCGATACCTAGCAGTGATGTCGCCCTAATGTTGTGCAACCGAATGCAGTCTTCAGGATTCTTCGGTATGCTGCGACTTACCATAAATCGAGCGCGACGCCGCGCGCGGTCTTCTATTTTGACTGGACCTAATTTGACCAACCAAGGACCCCTGAATGTCTGACATAGCATCATTATTTGAGCCCATGACCATTCGCGGCATGACCGTGCCGAACCGCATCGTGATGGCGCCCATGACCCGCTCCTTCTCCCCTGATGGTATTCCGGGCGAAGATGTTGCCGCCTATTACCAACGACGTGGCGACGCGGATGTCGGGCTACTGATCACTGAAGGCACAACCGTCGGCCGCGGTGGCGCGTCCAACGACCCCAGAGTGCCCAACTTCCATGCTGAACAGGCCTTGAAAGGCTGGTCAAACGTGGTTGAAGCCACGCATAAAACCCCTGCAAAAATCGGCCCGCAGCTTTGGCATGTGGGCATGATGCGCCAGCCCGGTACCGGCCCCGAACCCGACGCCAACTCAGATAGCCCTTCCGGCCGCTCTCATACTGGCTCACAAGTGCAGCCTGAACCCACCGAAAGCGAAGTGGCCGATATGGTCATGGCCTACGCCAATGCGGCAGGCGACGCCGCACGCTTAGGGTTTGATTGCGTTGAGATACACGGCGCCCATGGTTACTTAATCGACGAATTTTTTTGGGGTGTCATGAACACGCGCTCCGACCGATACGGCGGCGGCTTGGTTGAGCGCGCTAAATTTGCTGGCGAGGTCATTGCCGAGTGCCGTGCCCAAGTGGGCGCAGACATGCCAATCATCTTGCGTTGGTCACAGTGGAAGCAACAGGATTTTAGTGCGCGCCTGGCAGAAACCCCGGCGCAGCTCGAAGCGTTCTTAAAAGTGTTTGTTGATGCTGGCGTCGATGTCTTGCACGCCAGCCAGCGCCGCTGGTGGGAAGCGGAATACCCAGAGGTGGATGGTGAGCAAGGCTTGAATCTCGCCGGCTGGTGTAAAAAGCTCACCGGACTGCCGTCGATTACTGTGGGTTCGGTTGGCTTATCCTCCGATTTTATCGGCAGTTTCCAGGGTGAGGCATCAAAAACCCAGCCTATCTCACTTGCGGTTGAACGACTCGCCCGCGGCGAGTTCGACATGATTGCGGTCGGTCGTGCCTTGCTGCAAGACCCCGATTGGGCCCAGAAGATCAAAGAGGGCCGGCATGATGAACTGGCCGATTGGGATTCGGCCTCGTTAGCAACGCTGTACTAAACGGTCTTTGATCAACCTAGCGGGCGGGCCCTACAGG
>JABMOJ010000025.1 GCA_013204195.1 SAR86 cluster bacterium | reverse complement strand
CGCCAAGACCGCCGCTATTGCTGAACAAGCACTGGCGCTGATCGACATTGAGTACGAAGTGCTCAAGCCAGTCATGGATGTCCGTGAAGCCATGGCCGCTGGCGCGCCAATTTTGCACCCCGATATGTTCACCCAAGGCTTGGCCGAAAAGCCGACGACAGCATCCAATGTAGCGACCCGCTTGGAATATAAAATGGGTGACATTGACGCAGGGTTTAAGGAAGCCGAAGTGGTCGTCGAGCGTGAGTTTTATACGCCAACCGCACACCAGGGTTATATCGAGCCTCACGCCTGCACGGTTCGATTCGAGAAAGATGGCCAATCAATGATCTGGTGCTCGACTCAAGGGCATTTTGATGTGCGCGCCAGTACTGCCAAGTTGCTGGCGATGGATCTGGGTAAGCTAAAAGTGATTGCCAGTGAAATTGGCGGTGGTTTTGGTGGCAAGACCACGGTTTACCTAGAACCAGTGGCGTTGATCCTGTCGCGCAAGTCGGGTCGTCCGGTGAAGATGATCATGGACCGTGATGAGGTTTTCAAAGCGACTGGACCGGGTTCGGCAACCCGTTCGTGGGTTAAAATCGGCTCCCGTAAAGATGGCACTATCACCGCGATGCAAGGTCGGCTGGCCTATGAAGCCGGTGCATTTAAGGGTTCGCCAGTCATGATGGGTTGCATGACCGCGTTTACGCCGTACGCTGTAGCTAACATGTACATCGAGGGGTTCGACGTAGTGGTTAATAAAGCCAAAGTAGCGGCTTATCGAGCGCCGGGTGCACCACAGGCGGAATTCGCAGTTGAGATGCTGGTGAATGAACTGGCAGTGAAGCTAGGCCGGGATCCTATCGATTTGCGTCTGCAAAATGCCGCAAAGGAAGGTACACAGACCATCTATGGTCCGAAATTTAAGCGGGTTGGATTGGTAGAATGTCTCGAGGCAGCACGGGACTCAAAGCACTATCAACAAGCTCTGGCGAAAAATCAGGGTCGTGGTGTTGCTGCGGGTTTTTGGTTCAATGTCGGTGGCCAATCCAGTGTGCATATTAATATGAACCCGGATGGTACGGGGACGATTGTTGAAGGCTCGCCAGATATCGGTGGCTCTCGTGCTTCTATGCAAATGATGGCTGCAGAGGCCATGGGTATTGAGCCAGGGCGACTCAAGCCGATTATCGGCGATACAGAAAACGTGGCATTCAGTGCGGGTACTGGTGGTAGTCGGACGACTTTTGCCACGGGTATGGCAGTCATTGAGGCCGCAGAAGATGTGGTTGCGCAGATGAAGCAGCGCGCGGCGTCCATGTGGAATGTGACCGCAGAACAGGTTGAATGGGTTGACGGCGTGGCGTTGAACACGGCAGGTGAAGATCGGCTGAGTCTCGCGGAAATCTGTGCCAGCGCCGATCGAACCGGTGGTCAGATTTCAGGCCGTGGCAATATCAATGCTCGTGGTGCGGGTCCGAGTTTCGCGGTGCATCTCTGTGACGTCGCGGTGGATAAGGAAACCGGCAAGGTCGATGTCGTGCGCTACACGGCGGTGCAGGATGCCGGCAAGGCGATTCACCCCAAGTATGTCGAGGGGCAATATCAGGGTGGGGCGGTGCAGGGTATCGGCTGGGCGCTGAATGAAGAGTATATCTATAGCGCCGATGGCTTGCTCGAGAATGCCGGCTTTCTAGATTATCGTATCCCTGTCGCATCAGACCTGCCAATGATCGATGCTATTATTGTCGAGGTGCCAAATAAATTTCATCCCTATGGTGTGCGGGGTGTTGGTGAATCAGGCATTATCCCACCGTTGGCAGCCGTGGGTTATGCGGTGGAGAATGCCATTGGTGTACCAGTGACCGATCTACCCCTGTCGCCGCCACGGGTCTTTAATCTGATTCAAGGTAAAGGATAATTCAGCCCCTGGTCAGTTCGGCCATCCTGCGCTAAAGAGTAGCTGGGTGGTCGAGGTGTAATAGAGGATGTTGTAAGGAAGGATGCATGGCCAGGGTGACGTTTTCGAGTACGCAGCAGCAATTCACCGCCGACGCTGAATGTGAGGTTGACGCGAGCAATTATCGTGAGTTGATCGATGCTGTCACGAATCGCTACCCGGCGCTGGATCGAGCTGACTTACTGCAGATGGCTGTGGCTATTGACGGCGAAATTATTCATGAACCTTTGCTCGAATTAGTCGAGTCGGACAGTGAAATTCATTTTTTTCACTTTATCGCCGGCGGATGAACATCAGCAGACGACCCGATGGCCACGACGCAACCGGACAACCACAGTTCGTCTGGCAGCTAGAAAATGAGCAGCTTAAAGTAGTTGTTAGCGAGTATGGTGTTCGACTGATGGCGGTCTATGTTCGCGATAAAAACCACGTGCAACGTAATGTCGTGTTGGGATTGGCTGCCACCGAAGATTATCGACAGGACACGGCGTCGCTAGGTGCCGTGGTGGGGCGGTTTGCGAATCGTATTCGTGATGCTCGCTACGTTGACGGCAGTCAGGAGGTTCGCCTAGATAAAAATCACGGCGTGCATCATTTGCATGGTGGAGCCTTAGGCTTTGAAGATGTCCTGTGGCAGGCAGCAGCAACCACAACCGGGGTGTGCTTTACTTATCGCAGTGTTGATGGCGAACAGGGCTATCCCGGTGATCTCGACGTTTCAGTAACGCTCAGTCTTATGGGCGACTCATTGG
>JABMOJ010000353.1 GCA_013204195.1 SAR86 cluster bacterium | reverse complement strand
CGTGGACTTGCCCGATCCCGACGGACCCACAATCGCTACGAACTCTCCCGGCTCGATCGTGATGTTGACGCCGTTGAGCAGCGGAGGCTGGTCAGGGTCGTAGCCAAAGACAATGTCGGTGAGTTGGATGCGACCCTGCAGCGGACCTGGGGAACGCGTGGGACCCGGCCGCTCGACCGCGGTGGATGTAATGGGCACCACGCGCTCGAGCACGGGTCCCAACTCAACCAGCGTCGTCAGATTCTGGGCGAGCAAGCCCATTGCAATGGTGAGTTGTGCAACAGCGACGTACGCTCCCATGAACGCCGATGCGGTGAACGAGCCTCTCCCGGAAACCACCGCAATGACGAGTACCGCATTCAGAACGATCGGCCCAGCAATAAGAACCGGCTCCGACCTAGCAAGCCCAACGAGTCGGCGCTCTAGTGTGGTCAGCTGGGGCGCAAAGAGCCGGGCCCACCGAGCCATCGCTCGTGACTCTGCGCCGCCCACGCGAATGGGAACAATCGCACCAACTATTGCAACAAAACTGCTCTCAGCCACGCTTCGATCCTCGAGGTATTGCTCAAGGTGCCCACGCGCGCGCATTTGTAAAATAGAGACAAGAGCCACAATGATGCCAATGGCCTGAACCACAATTTCACCATCAAGCATCCTGTCACCACCCTCCTCTGCCCGGATGAGCTCGCTAATCAAGTCATCTTTTAGATCTTTACGGCGTGCTTTTACCATGACATCAAAGTAGTCGGCCATGTCATTACCCGCTTGAACGAGAGAGGCGATAATTTCCGCCGGCAGGAACTTGGCAAAAAACGCGTTGGTTCGCGCTGCTGTCCACCGAGAGAAGAGTTCCCGGTCTTCGTCCGGTACGCCCATGATTCGGCAAACAATTTGCGAGGGTACAAGATGCGCAAGATCTTCTATCACATCCATTCCACCTTGCTGCAGAGCTCTCATCATCGTTTTTTCGACAATATCAACCGCTGCTACTTCAAAGCGCCTGACCACGCGGTTGTTGAAAGATTTATAAAGAAGCTTGCGTAGACGCAGGTGCGCATCATCATCCAGATTCAATACAAAATCCCGAAAGCTGCCTCGCTCATCTAATGGATGAAAATTAGGTGACTCGCCATTGGCGAGGGTCATGCTGGTATTCGCATCTTTAAACACGTTTTTAATATCATCGAAACGAGTCACTCGATAGGTACCTACAGGTGTCAGATTCACAGCTGCATTTTCGCGCAAATGATTTAACGCTGGATACGGGTCCTCTTTAAAGGACGGTTCGAATGGGTCAGCGCCGGCCCACGTGGATTCTAACTCTCGGATTGATTTGGTCATAAAATCTCCTAGGTTATTGAGCTGTCCAGCCCCCATCGATTGGCATAGCCGCACCAGTCACGAAACTCGACTCTGCTGACAACAGCCAGGCGACGGCTTTTGCAATCTCATCCGGGTTGCCGATCCGACCCATGGGCGCCATACCCGCTAAAGCCGTCTCGTCGATACCGGCTTGAGCCAGGTGCTCCAGAATAGGGGTTCTCACTGCACCGGGACAAACCGCGTTTATGCGGACGCCAACGGCTGCATATTCGACCGCTGCTGTTTTGGTGAGTCCAATCACTCCATGTTTCGAGGCTACATAAGCACTCTGACCTGCAAGAGCTACCAGACCGGCGACAGATGCGTTGTTAACAATCACACCTCCGTGTTCACGAAAGTGCAAAAGTTCGTGTTTCATGCACAACCAAACGCCCTTCAAATCGACAGCGAGTACAGCGTCGAAATCTGCCTCACTCATATCAGCCAAAGGGCGCGTTGCCGAGCCAATACCAGCGTTGTTGAACGCGCCGTGCAACGCACCAAACGCAGCCAGAGTATCTACCATCGCGGTTTCGACCTGTTTCGCATTGGTTACATCAACCATAAAGCCATGACACCGTTGCCCAGAAGCATCGATATTTTTGACTGCTGCTCCGACCTCGCCACCATCAATGTCCCACAAGACCACCCTCGCACCAGACAGTAACAGGTGTTCGCAAGTTGCGAGGCCGATGCCGGATGCACCACCGGTGACCAAAATAACTTTATTCGATAGCATCAGTTCCAGCTCCGCAGGGTAGGTAACACGCCAGACGCAAATCTCTGCAAGCTTTGTGTCGCCTGCTCAACGTTCAAGCCCCCAAAGCGTGCGGCAACATTCAGCTCGAAGTCTCCAAGCACAGCACGACGTGCCGCTAAGCGCTCGACAATCTGCTCCGCAGTCCCACAACATTGCACTGAAACATAGTCTGCACAGGCCTGATCTTTACCCGATGCTTGCAATGCCGCAGCCTGCGCTTGATAGCTCTTGTAGCCCTTAGGGAAGTGGTCGCCTAACAACTCATAGTGGTTCATAACACTGACGAAGTAATTGGCGATCGCGGGTTCTCCAAATTCTTTTGCTGCAGCCTCTGAATCAGCACAGTACATGAAATCACAGACACGGGGTGCCGGTGGTTCGCCATCGTGATTTTGATTGTAGCTGTCTCGATAGGCAGCAATGGCTTCTGCCAGCGCTTCATCAGAACGATTAGAAAAAAGCAAGACTTGTGCGCCAATTCGGCCGGCTGCGACGACTGAATCTGGCGACATACCGACTGCGTAGATGCGGTCCTTAAATGACTTTAAAGGTTTGGGTCGAATTTCCGTCTCCACCTGGCGATAGTGCCCAGAATCCGATCGATCCATATGACCCGATTCCAATGCCGCTAGAATCATTGGAGCTGCCTCGTCGAACCGCTCCCGGGACTCTGCCATGTCGACACCCATCCCCTCGTACTCGCAACGGGCAAGGCCTCGACCCATGCCAAAGACTGTCCGCCCACCACACAAGTGATCTAGTAGGGACAATTTTTCCGCGACACGCACGGGTTGATTCCAAGGTAATATCACCGCACCTGTCGCAAGTTTAATCCGAGAAGTTCGCGCCGCCATATAGCTGAGATACTGCATGTTGTCAGGCAACGCCGCATAATCTGTGAAATGATGTTCCACGGGCCAAAGCTCGTCAAAGCCTAATTCTTCAGCCAACAAACCCAGCGCGATTTCTTCTTGCACCATCTGCCCATCTGAAACTTCTCGCCCATGGTTTTGAAATACCTGTTGCAAGCCAACTTTCATATGCTTCTCCATCTCAAAATAGAGGATTTCCTCTAATAGAGACTTTACTCTATACTCACTTAATCAATATGACAACCTAGATAATCAAGAAAAAGAGGAACCCGGTGGGAAACAGAGACAGGATTGTTGATGCGGCTATTGAGCTGATGAATAAAAACGGCTGCGTGGTTGGAACAACGCAACTAGTCGAGCACCTCTCCATTAGCCCCGGCAACCTCTACTACCATTTCCGCAACCGCGAAGAAATACTAGTTGAGGTTCTCTCTCGGTTGACGTCTGATCTGGATGCGGTATTAAAGGTTAAGCCTTACGAAACACCTATTGCTTCTTGGCTCGCATCGATTTTCATTGGTGGCGCTCAAGTTCTTCGCCAGTACCGATTTTTCTTTTCATCGTCGCTTGAGTTGGTTATGAAAGACGAGCGGCTTGCCGATCAATATCGGAATTTTACAGCCCGAGGAATTAAACAGGTCGATGCTATCCTCAAGCGGGTACTGGCCAATGCAGCGGGACAGCTCCGGCTTACCGCTGCCGAGCGAGGTCGGCTTGCTGAAAACATGTGGGTGCTTTGGACCAGCTGGCCAAGATATATTGAAATCGTTGCGGGCGCAGGCAACGTAGAAAAAGAAATCTTGCGGAATCATGAATATCTTGAATTTTTGTTAAGGCCCTATTTAGACCCTAAATTCTTCAAGGCAGTAGTAACCCACGTCAGAAAGCTGCAACGACTGGATAATCAAACTTGGGGGGTGATGAGGTAGTAGCGAATAAGCACTCTAAACCGCATTTTCTAACATTGGGGTGACCGCTCTTTCGGTGACTGGATTCTTCGCAACCGCAGCGGCAAACGATTCTCATCAAAGGGATTCCAAGCAAACTGGAAACGAGTGAAGCGTAAATCACCAAAAGCCGAACAGTTTCGATGGCATGACATCAGGCACAAGGCTATCAGCGACGCGAAAGGCAACAAGCAGGGGATTTATGACCATGAATTGGCAGTATTGCCAAACGACAAGGTACCGTATTTGTCAAGGTTAGCTTTCACTATCGCTGCAAGCCAGTGAAAATTAGGTAGACGATGAGACTTGACCGGGGCGCGTAGCCCCACGACCGCCGGAATCACAATCCGCCCCTAATAACCGTATTCATTGGGCTGCAGGCGATAAAATGTAATATAAATCGCCAAAAAGGGCCTTTTAGCGCACTGTATATTACATTCCTCAACCACCCTCGCCTGCCGGTAACGATCGCCCCAAAATATGTTCGCCTGACTCAAAGCCACGGTACTGTGGCGACGTCCCAACACGGGCATACTTGAGGTATTAGGCTCG
>JABMOJ010000352.1 GCA_013204195.1 SAR86 cluster bacterium | reverse complement strand
GAAGAAGACTATTTTTCCAGGCTAGTAAGTGTCTAGTAAAGTCTGGGAAGTCCACTGAATCAATTTCGGCAGCTGCTCACTGACCCAGGCTGGAAACTGATCCTGTTGGGTGCGACTCATGCCCAGGGATTGTTTTAAGGCGGGGCCACAGATACCCCAACCGACAGCGGAAGACAGCGCCAGAAAAATGATGTTTTGCGCCAGCGTTATGTCTCGGCCCTGAATACGCCGGGTGACACCATCTAGGATTTGCTGAATCAGTTTTTCCGACGGCCCCTCGGTAAGCGGGCTGTCTTCAGCGTCTTCCAGGGCGCGCCAGGCCAGCAGCTTGTTGTGGCCAGACTGAGACATGAGCCGAAATAGTTCCACAAAGATCGTATCCGCCGGTGCATCGGAATTTAGGATAGCCGACATGTCGGCTATCAGGGCTTCCGTTAAATTAGTCAGTAGGGCGGTGCGCATACCCTCGGCGCTGCCAAAATGATGGAGCAGCGTGCCGTGATTGATGCCCGCATCCTGAGCAATATCTTTAATATTCAGGCCGCGAATGCCGTGGGCCGCCAGACGCTTGCCGGCGATTGCCAAGATCATTGCGCGGGCCTCTTCGGGGCTTCTGCGAACTCGCTGCGAAGTCGCCATGACGGTTGTCTGCCTTCACTATTAACATATTTGTGAACAATAACGATGGGGCTGTCTGATAGCAACTGGTTAACATTCAAGTCCTGATGGCTCGATTAGATGGTTTGATTAGATGGTTTGATTAGATGGTTTGATTAGATGGTTCGATTAATCGTTAGTGGGTTGGTGGTTGTGCCATGAGTGGTCGATGCCGAGGGCTGATGGTTCAGCCCAATAATAGAAGGCTAGATTTTTGAGGGGGATCTATTGACACAAATGTTAATAGCATTATGATTTACACCATAACTAACCAAAATTTGGAGATTTCCCATGGCGAATCGAATGCAGCCGCTGGTTGCCCTAAGGGCGCTCAAGGAACTTGTCCGCGACCCAGATGATACGCGGAAAGTGTTTGAGATTATTGAAGCCATGGCGGGCGACGCCAATGAAAAAAGTGCCGCGCGATTTAAGCAGACCCAAAGCGGTCAGCGGATTCTCGCCACCCAGGGCAGTCTGCTGGATAGCCTGCGCGCACGAGAGGTCCTACAGGCCATGTCTGCCGATAGCCTGGGTCGAGCCTATCTGCACTTTCTGGATTCAGAAAATTTATCTTTTGATGGTTTAGTGGAAGCCAGTGAGACCACGGGTTTACAAGATCAAGGTGACAAAGACGCCAAGCGATTTATGTTACGCCAGCGGGACCAGCACGATCTTTGGCATGTGGTAACTGGCTATGGACGTGACATTGCTGGTGAGGCCTCGTTGCTTGCGTTTACCTATGCTCAGACCCGTAACCGAGGTCTGGGCGTCATCGCTTTGGTGGGCGGCTTGAAGCTGGCCAAGCACTATGGATTTGCCATATTCAAATCACTGCGCCAGGGTTATCGTCTTGGCAAACGTGCGGCCTGGTTACCTCAGCAGGAGTGGGAAACATTGCTGCAACTGCCTCTGACGCAGGTGCGGGACCTGTTGAATGTTGGGCGACCCGATGTTTACTTAAGCTTGTCGGCGGTTTCAACTGCGGCTTATACCCAGACCTCTTGAGCTCTGAGGCTTCGAGTATGTGGCGCGAGCAGGATAATTTCTTAATTGCGGACTTGGTATTTGCCGACTTTGTGTCGGCATTCGCGTTCATGACATTGGTTGCAGAGCTGGCGGAAGCCCATGGCCATCATCCTGAATGGTCTAACGTCTACAACCGAGTGCAAATCAAACTGACGACGCATGATGCTGGCCACCGAATCACCGCCAAGGATCACTTGCTTGCGCAGGCGATAGAAACCCATCCCGGCGTGATCGCGATTCTAGATTCCAGGCATTGATTGCCGGGCGGGCTTGTGTTGTGACGTTTCAACGAGCTTAATGAGACCTTTCGTCAATGATTGATCGGTAAGTGTGATGCAGCAAAGTGATATTGACCGGTGTAACGCCCTGTATGGCCGTCCGGGTTGCGTCGAGTTTAGTCTTGATGTGCAGGGTCAGGCGCGGGTTGAGCTGCGTTTTAAAGACTCAGCGTTAACGGTCTATCTGCAAGGCGCACACATTACAGCCTGTCAGCTCGGTGCTGATGCCGCGTTATTGTGGACAAGCCAGAGCGCGAATTACCAGCCAGGAAAAGCCATTCGTGGTGGTATTCCGTTGTGTTGGCCCTGGTTTGGTGCGCACCCCTCACGACCCGATCATCCTCAGCATGGCTATGCGCGTACCAGCGGTTTCGATGTGATCAATAGCGACTTCGAAGACGATTTTACCGGTATCCAGTTACGTCTGGTATTAGCGACGCCTGAGCTCTCTGAGTGGCACGCCGACGGTGATATTGAGCTGACAGTGACCTTGTGACTCTCAGATGCGCTCTGGCTGCAGTTGGATACCCATAATCGCTCTACTGCGACTGTGCCCGTCAGTCTTGCGCTGCATAGTTATTTCAACGTTGGGGACGTGGCCCAGATATCAATGCCCGGTTTAGCGGGGCTCGGTTATATTGATAAGCTGCGCGCAGGCGAGCGCCGCCAACAAATGGCGCCACTGGTCATCAATGAAGCGATAGACCGAATTTACCTCGACCCGCCACAATCCATCGAGATTCACGATCCGGTTTTAAACCGGCGAGTTCAAGTGCGATCCTGGGGTAATACAGAGCTGGTCGTTTGGAACCCAGGGGCAGAAGGCGCTCGGGCGATGATTGATTTTGATGACGCAGGTTACGTGGAGATGGTTTGTGTCGAGCCGGCCATAGCATCTGACAATAGCGTTTTGCTCGTGCCAGGTGCAACCCTCACCGTGGGCCAAGAGATAACCTCGACTCAACTCGCGTCGGACGTAGGCTAGGCATCGCGGTGCATTTCCTGTGTTGTTGCCGTAGACAGGAAATTTAAACCTCTTCCACTTTGCGAGCATGTCTGATGGCTTGTTCTATGCATTCGATTCGGTCCTGGCCATACACCTTGGTGTCACGATAGCTCAGGCTGGGAACCCCCCAGAGATCTTCGCTATACATGTCGGCCAGATTCCGCTGAGCCCAGATGCGCCAGCCATCTTCTGTGAGTAACAAGCGTGCTTGTTGCCAGTCGAGACCGGCGCGCTCGACGAGAAGCTGCAGTCCAGTATCCGTCGCAGCATTGATACCTTCCGCCCAAGCGCCGCGAGCGCAGCTCTCCAAAAACTCGAGCCCCTTGCCTGCACTAACGGCAAATTCGTACAGGGCATAACAGCGTTCGACACCTGCGCCCAGTGGGTCAGCGATCTTGCCAAACTCGATGCCATATTGCGTTGCTTCACGTTTCGCATCTTGAAGGATGTAGAAACCCTTGGTTCTGGGTACCTGCATACGGCGCATGACCATGGGTAAAACCGGTTTAACCTCTAGTGGCAGCTGATAATGCGTAGCCAACTGTTTGGCGCGAACCAGGCCAATGTAAGAATAGGGGCTTCTAAAGGACCAGTAGAGGGTGATAGGTGTATCAGCGTCGGTGCCTGAGTTTGTCCCTGTAGACAATGGCCGGCAAAAATCGCGATAGCCGCGATCATACTGAATCTCTGCGGCGGCGCCCGCGGCCAGCCTGAGGTCATTCAGACGGCGTTCGAGATGGGCGAGTCGATCAAGCCCCCAGTACCACTCGCCACCATAGTGCAACATGGCGCTCAAATAGTGCCCATTGGACCTCAAGTGGGCTTCGTTGGCGGCTAGGTGATGTTGGTAGCACTCGGCGTGTTCAGTAATGCCTGAGTCAACCAGTTTGCTAAGTTTGGCCTGATCGTCTTGCCAGTAAGCTTCGAACAGGGGCAGGGCATGCTCGGCATAACCGGGTTGTAATTCCCAGTGAAGCAATTGCGCGGTCAGGCCGGCATCGCGCTCGAGGTCTCGTTCGGGTCGAGTGTCGGGAAAGTCGAGACCGTACAAGTTGGCGAGATACGCGCCGTCATGAAAAGCGTTGTTCTCCCAGAGTTCCGGTGCGGGATACATCTCTGGTTGCAGGTTAAGAATGGTTCTGAATTCGAATTCAACGGCATAGCGCGCTGCAAATTGGTCAAGCACCTGCAGTAACACATAGCTGTAGGGGTCGTTAAGCCGCAAATAGACGGTCACTTTATGGGGTTGGCCAGCTCGGCGTCGTTGCCGTTCCTTGATGCTGCGTTTGAAATTTCGTAGCCATTGACTGGTGATGAGCCGCGTTAAGTGGGGGACTATTGACATGTTCAGTGACTCCCAGATGATGATGAGGGTTGCGATAGGTGGGTTGACGATGAGTCTAATGGGACCACTAAATCAATCACATCATTGATGAGCTTTTGCCGATCAAGCCCCGTTGGTATTGCCGACAGAAAAGGGTTTGACAGAATCATGGCGGCGCCAAAAGGCACTGCGTTGGTGTACAGCGTCAAGGCCAACAGGTCGCTGTCGGCATGTCGACCTGCGGCCTGGCTAGCCT
>JABMOJ010000351.1 GCA_013204195.1 SAR86 cluster bacterium | reverse complement strand
GGCAGGCCCAAGACCCGCTCGGCAATAATATTGCGCAGAATCTGATCGGTACCACCTTCAATTCTTACCGCCGGCGACCGCAACAGCATGGCCTGCAACCTGGCTGAATGCGCCGCCAATTGGGGGTCCACGATGACTCCCCCTAAACCCTGAAGGTCAAGGGCGAATTTGGCGATATCCTGCATCATGCCGCCTGCGACCAATTTACCAATGGAGTTTTCCGGGCCCGGCATTTCACCTTTAGACAATGCCGTCATGGCTCGCGCCGAGGTGTTTTTCAAACCAGCGCTCTTGGCATACCAGTCGGCTAGTTTCGACCGCACTGCGGGATTCTCGATAGCCCGGCCGCTTGCCAGCGCCAAACCATCAACCAACTCTTTGATCTCGGGGAAACCCGTTGCGATACCGCCACCAATGGCCAACCGCTCATTCATCAAAGTGGTTAACGAGACCTGCCAACCACCACCGACTTCGCCCAGACGCTGGGTGTCGGGTATTCTAACATCGTCAAAATACACTTCGTTGAAACCGCTCTCGCCATTGGCCTGTTTGATCGGCTTGATCACAACACCCTTGGACTTCATGTCCAGGAAAAACATGGTTAAGCCCCGGTGCTTAGGCACCTCTGGGTCGGTGCGCGTGATCAGTATACCAAAGTCACTATGATGAGCGCCTGAGGTCCAAATTTTCTGGCCGTTGATGACCCAATCATCCCCATCTCGCTCCGCCCGAGTTCGCAACCCAGCCAGGTCCGAGCCACTTTGCGGCTCAGAAAATAGCTGACACCAGACCTCTTCAGCGCTAGCCAGCTTAGGCAGATAGCGGGCCTTATTCGCCTCACTGGCATAGGCCATCAGGGTTGGGGCGCACATACCTTGGCCGATGATAAAACTCCCCGAGAGTTTGCCGTAGACCCCTTCTTCTTGATTCCAAATGACGCTTTGCATGGGCGTGGCACCACGACCGCCAAATTCCACCGGCCATTGAATGCAGGCCCAACCGGCGTCAGCCTTTTTTCGCTGCCACAGTTTGGCCTCAACCATGGGATCAAAGTCGCCGGTTTTAACGCCACCAAAGCCACTTTTGGTGAGACTGTCGGTTAAGTAGGTGGGCGCCTCGGCGGCAATCCAGGCCCGTGCTTCGGCGCGAAATTGTGCTTCTTCTTGAGTATCACCAAAATCCATAATGCGTATCCTGTTCAAACTGATCAATTGTCTTAGTGTCGACTGTTTCTGCTTGTCATATTTCCCTCGCCGGCTTGTCGCCGACGCGCAGGATCAAGCAGCCGCCTCACCGTTTGCCAAGCTGCTGACCAACTTGTCTTCCCACTCAGTCAGACCACCGAGCTGTAAGGTCAAGTAGTTCGATCGGCGATAATATAGATGGCAATCAAACTCCCAGGTAAAGCCCATGCCGCCGTGCACCTGGATGTTATCTCTTGCGCATAACTGAAACGCCTGAGTCGCCGAGACTCTTGCGGTAGCCGCAGCAAGGGGCAAGTCGGGCGAGTTAGTCGAGAGTGCCCAGGCCGCATAGTAACAATTGGATTCTGCTAATTTCAGCGCCACATACATATCGGCCATCATATGCTTGAGCCCTTGAAATGAGCCGATCGGGCGACCAAAGGCAAAGCGTTGCTTGGCATAGTCAACCGCCATATTCAAAGCACTCTGGGCGCCGCCCAGTTGCTCAAAGGCGAACAGTACAGCCGCCCGGTCATAGACTGTTGCGAGCTGTGCCCAGCCATCAGCTTCCGTACCCAGCAGCTCTGCGGGACAGCCATTGAATTCGAGGCTGGTTGAATTCCTGCTGGGGTCGACGGTGTCTACCGCCGTTTTTACCACGCCGCCAGCCTGCAAGTCGCACAGATACAGACCCAGGCCGCCAGCGGAATTGCGCGCTAAAACTATCGCGAAATCGCTGACGCCACCATCGGCAACGATCAGCTTCTTGCCAGTCAATTGACCCGCCGAGAAACGTAACTCAATGGTCTCTGCCGTGGTTTGCGCCACCGTCTCAACCACCGCCAGAGTACCTATGGTTTCGCCGGCTGCCAGCTTCGGCAGCCAATGGTCTTTTTGAGCATCAGAACCAAACAGCATCAGCGCTTCTGTCGCCAGATAAACCGACGATGAAAACGGGGTTGGCGCCAGAAACGCACCCAACTGTTCAGCCACCAGGCACAGACTCAGATAGCCTGCTCCGACGCCGCCGTAGTTCTCCGGAATCGCCGTGCCCGTCAGACCCATGCTCACTAATCCATCCCAGACTTCAGTGGCATAGGCTGCATTGCCTTCCAACACGCTTCGAACGGTTTTTGAACTGCACTGATCGCTAAGAAACCGCGCGACCTGATCTCGCAGCATCTTCTCATCTTGGGAAAAATCAAAATTCACGGCTTGTCCTCTTCGGTCTATTTGCCCTCAAGCTACTGCATCCGCACCAGCCGAGTCAACTCGCTGAAAGTTTTTAAAAGAAGTGGCATCAACTGCCCTCAACCGATCGCGTCAAACAACTCAAGCCACAAGAATCGAACCTAGGCATACCTTGCCTGCCACTGCGGATGTAACCAGATCGCGCTCGTCAGGGCGATGGAATCCAGGACCGGGAATTTACCGATGTCGGTCCATTGGGCGCCGGCATCGTGGAAGTCAGAGCCGACGGAGAGATACATCGATCGGGCGATAGCCAAGTCACGCAGATGCTTTCTCATCAGCGGGTCGATGCTCGAATAGGTACCCTCCAACGCCTCACCGCCCGCCGCCTTGAAGTCATCTACCAGCATGGCGAGCTTAGTCTTGTTCAGTGCATAGCGACCTGGATGGGCGATAATCGCGATGCCGCCCGCGGCCTTTATCGCCGCGATGCCGTCAGCCAAATCGCACCAATTCGCACTAACATAGATTTTTCCGCGTTTATTCAGGTGGGTTTTAAAGGCCTTCTGCCGACTTTTACACACCTGCTGGGCAACCAGAAAATCCGCTACATGACTACGGGTGCCCGCCACGCACGGCAGGCCTTCGAGGTAGGCACTCAGACCCACTGTACCTGCCGCCGCCATTTTTGCATCGATGGCTTGAATACGCTGCCTGCGAGATAGTTGTTGCGCAGTTAATAGTCGGCGCAAGTCATCATCAGCAGGATCCACCAACAGTCCCACCACATGAATCTCCTGGGCATTCCAGTGACAGGATATTTCGACGCCCGGGACAATAGAGACTTCAGCCGTGTCAACGGTGATGGCATCCAGGCCATCAGTACAGTCGTGATCCGTAATCGCGAGATGAGTCAGCCCATTTTCAATCGCTCTGTTGACGAGAAAATCTGGTGATTGCTTGCCGTCAGAGAAAAAACTATGACAGTGGAGGTCTACCTTCATGTTTTACCAACTGTTTTTTGTACGGTTAGGAATCGAAACGCAAAGCCACAAGGCCATCAATAGACGCCCGCCGCGATACGTTAAATTGCACCGTCGGCGGTATCTTACCGCTCCTGACTGGCTCGCCGGCCGATCATTCACCGGCTTGATTGGATGCCAAACCTCTAGGTTTTAGGCAGCAAGTCAATCGGCAAATCATCTCGAGGCTTAGAGATAGGCGACTGCTGTACTGGCATCTCATAGCCCTCGGCCACGGACCAGGAGAAATTTTTCAGCATTTCAAACAGCACCAGCTTGATCTGCATATCCGCAAAATGTAGACCTATGCACATATGCGCGCCGCCGCTGAAGGGCACCCAACTAAAGGCGTTGCGCTTGTGCTCAGCCCGTTCTGGACTAAAGCGCAGGGGATCAAACTCACGGGGCTTATCCCAATACTCCGTCATGTAATGGGTGTGTATCGGATAGGTCATCACCATGGCACCGGCCGGCACTAGGTGACCCTCATATTCAAAGGCTTCATTACTGAACTTCGGCAAGGTCGACAGCGGCGGATACATACGCAGCGCTTCCTTGATCACCCAATCGGCTTCCACCATCTTGTCTAGGTCGGCATAGGCCAAGGCTTCAACGCCCAGGGACTGCCGCTCTTGCTCAAGGCGCGCTTGCCATTCCGGGTGCCGGGCCAGTGCATAGGTGATGCTCGTCAAGGTACTGGCAGTGGTGTCATGGGCCGCCATCATCAGGAAAATCATATGGTCAACTATCTCTTGATCCGTATAACCCTGTCCCTCTTCGTCCGTTGCCCGACATAACAGGGAAAACAGATCCTGGTCGTCACCCAAGCGCTTTTCAGCCACCTGCGGCAGAAAGAAGTCACACATGGTCTGCCGAGCACGAATCCCTTTCCACAACAGGGTGCCAGGAATCGCCATCGGAATTCGCGGCATCGAGGCCGCCACGGTGGCCTCAAAGGCGCGACTTATTTTGCGCGCATCGTCACCCAAATCCATGCCAAGAAAAATCGTCGCGGCGAGATCCAAGGTCATCTGCTTGAAGGCGGGATAAGCGAGCATTTTGCCATCGGCCTTCACTGACCACTGTTTGACCGCCGAACGCACTTGGGGAATCATTTGCCCCAGATACCCTTGCATGGGCTTGCTCTTAAAGCCTGCCTGCATGAGCCGTCGATGATAGCGATGATCGTCGCCATCGCGGAGCATTAAGCCATTGGGGAAAATACGCCCGATGATCATATCCCAGGCTTTTTTATTCGAGAATATCTGCCCTGGGTTCATTAGGCACAAACGGTGCGCCTCGGCACCGAAAAGGTGGACGATGCGCATCTTGCCGACTTTTTGCATGACTGCATTGCCGTGCTCTCGTCGCAGATTTTGGCCATGTTCCAGCGGGCTATTGTAGCTCTGCTTCATTAGCCGCATAGACTTCAGAAACCCGGATTTGATTGGCTCAAGCGGGATCGGCTCAAGCGGTAATACATGATTCGTCATCGTCGTCTCACTGGTTGGTCTGGCGCAAAAACGGCTTTCATCAAAGGCCTGCCTCTATCAAGAGGCGGTTATCAAACGCATCTCGCGCTAGATGACTTCATCCATGCAGATCAGGGCGAAAGCTGGGCGCTGCTCAGGATCATCTTTGGCATTCCGCCAAAAGGGATACTTGACGGCCAGAGCCTCAAAGGCGGCCTCGAATTCTGCCGCCTCAGTGACCAGCCGCGCCCGCCTTGGATAAAGGTTATCGCCAATCTGTACGAACACCGATGGATTATCGGCCACCACTTTATTCCAATATTTGTTGCCCGGGAACACTGCCGGTTCACTATAGATCGACGGCGAATAAATGTTACCATTGACGGTGGTCATCACCACCGTGACTGAAAACGGAATGCCATACCAGGGATGCGTCTCAATAAACACTTCCTGATAATCATCAGTAAAAGACCAATCACTGATCGGGGTCTCGACTAAATCACCGGACAGCCAAGTGCCCGGCCGCCGATCTTTCGGGTTGCACGCGGTCAGTGCCAGCACCAGCATGACAGTCATCATTAGTCTGGGCATAAGAATCTTCCAAAACCCAGACTTTACGTGACCCCTGTGCCGGCCGCAACTTAGTCGGCATGAACATTGGCCGAATTTCGCTCAATGTCTTTCCGAGGCTTTATCGCCGTTCTGTCGCCGGGCTGTCGACGCGTGAGAGCCTATTGCATAGGATAGCATCAGCTGCCTGAGGCCCTGTCCACCCATGTACCGCCGACCTGAAAAAACCAACTTGAACACACTGCCATTATGGCGCGCGCTGCTGCGACCAATACTGATGATCCCAGCACTGATGATCACGCTTGCACTACCCGGGGCAGTCAAAGCCGAGAACGCGCTCGAGAAAATCGAGCAGACGCTGATCGCAGACCATGACATCCAACAGATCAGCAACCGCGTTGTGCTCGACGACTTGACCGCCG
>JABMOJ010000350.1 GCA_013204195.1 SAR86 cluster bacterium | reverse complement strand
CATCGTCATCGTCATCGTCGAAATCATCATCATCCTGATTTTTCGCCGCCTCGCGATCAAAATCATAATCATCCTCGGATTGACCCGCTACAGCTTCTTCGTCCAAATCCTCATCAGCGTCTTCGTCTTCGTCAAAGTCTTCGTCAAAGTCTTCGTCAAAGTCTTCGTCTTGATCGTCGTCCAGAATACCCAGCTTTTCCTGCTGGCGCTGCACTCGACGGGTCTCACGGAGGGTGACCGAATAACTATGGGTCTCGTTGACAATCCGCGCCTCCTGCTCCGCATAGGCCTCTTCGATGGCAGCATCGGCTCGTTCCTGTTCTCGCAGGTCAGCCAGATATTCGTAAACCGCGCCCATCAGTTCTCGAACGCCCTGATTCGACACGGCGGAGATCATAAACACCGGGATAGTCAAATCGAGCTGCGCCAAAATGCTATCGGCCTTGACCTTCGCCTCTTCCGGACCCAAGGTATCGAGCTTGGTGAGTACCAGCCAGCGATCCTTATGGGCGATACCCTCGCTATAGTTGGCAAGCTCGCGCTCAATCACGTGAAAATTTTCCACCGGATCACTGTTGTCGATAGGCGAGATGTCCAGCAAGTGTAAAAGCACCCGGGTTCGCGCTAAATGCTTGAGAAACTGCACGCCCAGACCCGCGCCGTCTGCGGCACCCTCGATAAGACCCGGGATATCCGCAATCACAAAACTTTCGTCCTCACCTAAACGCACGACACCAAGATTTGGCACGAGCGTTGTAAAGGGATAATCGGCTATCTTCGGTCGAGCGGCAGATACGACGCTAATTAAAGTGGACTTGCCCGCATTCGGCAGACCCAACAGGCCTACGTCGGCGATCAGCCTCAACTCTAGTCGCAAATTTCTTATCTCACCGGGCTGACCCTTGGAGGTCTGCCGAGGGGCACGATTGGTACTGGACTTAAAGCGCGCATTACCCAGGCCGTGAAAACCGGCCTGACCCACCAGCATTACCTCATCGGCGCGGCTGATATCCCCCAGGTATTCATCAGTATCGTCGTCAAACACACTGGTGCCCAGCGGCACTCGCAGATAAACGTCGTCGCCTTTGGCGCCTTTTCTGTCTGAACCCTTGCCGTGCTCGCCTTTCGGGGCCTTACAGCGGGGTTTGAACCGGTAATCGACCAAGGTATTGAGAGCCGCATCACCTCGCAGATAGACTGAACCGCCATCACCACCATCACCGCCATCGGGCCCGCCATGGGCGATATATTTTTCCCGACGGAAACTCAGGCAGCCATCACCGCCTTTTCCTGCTTCGACCTTGATACTCGCTTCATCTACAAATTTCATGTTGAGTCTCTAAATTCCAGTTGAGTCTCTATTCCAATGTGCCCCAACGCCTCTGCTGCCTGACTAATGTCATGATTCGCACCATGACGAAACAGCATGGTAAGGGCAAAAAAGGTGAGGGCAAAAAAAAGCCCCGTCACTGACAGGGCTTTTTTTTCAATCAATCAATGTTAAGCCTCTGCCACCACATTGACATACTTACGCTGATTCGGGCCTTTCACGGTAAAAGTGACCACTCCGTCTGCCTTAGCGAACAGAGTATGATCCTTTCCACACCCAACATTCAATCCCGGGTGGAATCTGGTTCCACGCTGGCGAATGATGATACTGCCAGCACCGGCGACTTGACCGCCGAATATTTTGACACCAAGGCGTTTGCTTTCCGAATCGCGGCCGTTACGTGTACTGCCGCCTGCTTTTTTATGCGCCATTGTCTAGCCTCCAGTGATATCGGTAATCTTGATCTCGGTGAACCACTGTCTGTGGCCAGCCTGACGTCGATAATGCTTACGACGACGCATCTTAAGGATCGTGATCTTCTTGCCGCGACCGTGTGAAACAACTTCCGCCGTTACCTTACCGCCGACCACAAAGGGCACGCCGACAGTGACTTTCTCGTCATTGCCAATCAGCATCACTTCATCAAAATTGATCGTACCGCCCGCTTCTACGTTCAGCTTTTCCAACTTAAGCACTTCACCGGGTTCGACACGATGCTGCTTACCGCCACTTTTAATTACAGCGTACATGATAATTCACTCTATCTATTTGAAGGTTGAAACCCAGAAACATTAACCTGGCAGCGCGCTATACCTGATTGCAAATAGGTCCCGATTCAGGGTGCGCAATTCTACGGCAAGATCCGACACCAATCAAGCATCGAATCAGCTCTTTTTCTCATGAGCGATCTCTTGACACCTGCGCCGCCCATCCCTAGCATTCCACTTCTTCTGGCGCATGCGCGCCCCACCGAGCGTCACATGAATTATCCGTTCTATAAAGTCGTCAATTCAGACTTCAGCGCCGTGGATCAATTGATCACGACCAGCTTGGGGTCCAACGTGCCCCTGGTGGAAGAAATCTCCACTTACCTGATCCAAGCTGGCGGCAAGCGTCTACGGCCACTGCTCGTCCTATTAGCCGCCAATGCCTGCGGTTACCAAGCGGACAAACATATCCACCTGGCAGCGGTCATAGAATTTCTGCACACCGCGATGCTACTACATGATGACGTCGTTGACGATTCAGACTTACGCCGTGGCCGCAAAACCGTTAATGCCACCTGGGGCAACCCAGCCAGCGTGCTAGTCGGAGATTTCCTCCACTCCCGGGCTTTTGAGATGATGGTCGACATCGGCAACATGCGCGTCATGGAAATTCTGTCACGGGCCACCAACACCATCGCCGAAGGTGAAGTTCAGCAACTCGGCAATATCCGCAATCCAGATACTACAGAAGCCAGCTACTTACAGGTCATTCGTCGTAAGACTGCCATGCTATTTGAAGCCGCCTCACACGCCGGCGCAGTTATCGCCGGCGCAAATCAAATCCAGGAGCAAGCCCTGCAAGGTTATGGCTTACATCTGGGCCTGGCGTTCCAATTGATTGACGACATCCTGGATTACGAAGGGACCACCGCAGACCTCGGCAAAAACGTCGGTGACGACTTCGCCGAAGGCAAGGTCACGCTGCCGCTGATTATCGCCATGCGCAACGGCGATGATGGGCAACGCCAATTCATCCGCAACGCCATCTTCAACGGCGACGTCTCGGACCTGGATCAATTACTGGCAACGGTGAAAGCCACCGGCGGCTTGCAATATACCAATGACATGGCCCACGCCGAAATTGCCAAGGCCGTTGACTGCCTGACGCACTTACCTGCCTCCAATTACACCGCTGCGATGCAAAGCCTAGCCCATTTCTCAGTGGCACGAAGCTACTAGCCCGAGACTGCCTTCAGATCATGGTAGGCGCCGACACATTGACGTCAGTCTGTGACTTCCATATCTAACGGGCTGACCATTCGACTCAGTCGGCATGTGACTCCGTCTGGCAGAGCTCTGTCTTCGGGCGGCAGGGGTCGGGGGTTCAAATCCCCCCATCCCAACAAGCATAATCAATAGCTTATGGTCGCCTACGAATCTACAATCAGAGCATGCACTACATATGCACTGCAAATACCGTCAATAGTAGCAGCCTCTAATCGCCTCTCTGTCACCATCAAACTTGCCAGCGATACCCTCTTACTCGAATACCGTGTCTAAATCCGAGCTACCTCAGAAACAAGAACATGCGGGGGTGATTAAGGGGACGGGGGCAGGGGTTCGTCTTCGCTAGTACTATCAGCACCCTCTCAGATACTTTAAAAGCCGATTTTAAAAAAGAGTCGGCTAGCTTAAGCCTGTCCCACAGACACCTACCCGTCTGATCACTTTGCCTAACACGTTAGTCATTAACTGTTGGTTCAGTTTCGTCACACTCATCATGTCGCGAAATGCTCAGCATCTGTCTGCCCGCAAATCGTGGCGTCCTCAGGCGGGATATCTTGCGTAGGCACAAAATAAAAACTATTTTTGAGCGGGCCTAATCAGAATGGGGGATCCATATCATCATCAGAGACGAGCCCAAAAATAGAATCTTCATGCTAACAAGTGCATATCTGGGTAAATTATTGAGCCGGTTCCTATAAGTCAGCGACCACAGAATTAATGTTAGTGCGGTACACAGTTCTAATTCCCGCAACTGTCTTTTGGAATTCAGCAAACGCTTTGGATGGAGTTCCGTTTGCCAGAAGTGT
>JABMOJ010000349.1 GCA_013204195.1 SAR86 cluster bacterium | reverse complement strand
GTCACGGCCATCCATGCAGAAGTCGATATCAAAGTCGGGCAGTGAAACCCGTTCCGGATTCAGGAAACGCTCAAACAGCAAATCGTATTCCAGCGGATCGATATCTGTAATCAACAAGACAAAGGCGACCAACGAGCCGGCACCTGAACCCCGTCCCGGGCCCACGGGAATACCATTTTCCTTGGACCTCTTAATAAACTCCATCACGATCAGGAAGTAGCCCGGAAAGCCCATGTCGTTAATCACTTTCAGCTCAAATTCGAGGCGCTCATCATAGGGCTTACGCAGCTCGGAAAATTCCACCGAATCCACATCAAATATTTTTTTTAGGCGCAGATTCAGGCCGTCGCGGGAAACTTCACTAAAGTATTCCTCCGTGGTGTAGCCTGAAGGAATCGGGTATTCGGGCAGATAGTAGTTCCCCAGGTCCACATCCACATTACAGCGCCGAGCGATCTCCAGGGTATTTTCAATGGCCTCTGGAATATCAGCAAACAACTCGCACATCTGTTCGCTGGTTTTGAGGTATTGCTCCTCTGAGTAGCGACGCTCGCGGCGAGGGTCATCAAGGGTGCGGCTGTCATGAATACAGACCCTGACCTCATGAGCATCGAACTCTTCTTGGTGAATAAATCTGACATCATTGGTGGCGACGACGGGCAGGTCCAGCTCCATGGCGAGGGTCACTGCCTTAAAAACGTGTTCTTCTTCTCGGTCGCGACCGGTTCGCTGCAACTCCAGATAAAAGCTATTCGGAAATATGGCCATCCAAGCTTGCGCTCGCGCTTTAGCTTCATCAAACTTGCCCGCCAGCAGCGCTTGGCCGACGTCGCCCTGCTGGGCTGCTGACAGCGCGATAAGTCCCTCACTTTGCGCCGCGATCCATTCTCGCCGAAGGCTCACCTTGCCGAGCGTTTGACCCTCAAGATAGGCCCGGGATAATAGTTCCGACAGATTACGATAGCCTTTCTCGCTACAAGCCAGTAACACCAATGGGGCTATTCCTTCATCGCCGTTGATATCAAAACTGGTTTGCACCGAGACATCGCAGCCGATGATAGGCTTGACGCCGCCATTGCTGGCCGCATTATAGAATTTCACCAATCCGAATAAGTTATTATTATCAGAGATCGCCACCGCAGGCATGCCGTTACCGGCCACTGCGGCAATCAGGGGTTTGATTCGCACCATACCATCGCTGAGTGAGTATTCAGAATGTAAGCGTAGATGGACAAAATTTGGGCGCATCAGAAGGTATCTGACTCCGTTGGTGGGCTTTCGGCAAGGTTTAAGAGCTAATATAGTAAACGATGTCCGCCATCGCCGACAGCGTTAAACAGCCTAATTCTGCGACTCGATGCCGCAGAACGCTGCGGATTCTGTCACCCTCCCTGAATGCCCGAGAGGGACAAAACCATTGCTCGTGAGCATCGGGATCAAGGATCTCGTTATAGAGGCTTTACAAAAATTCACGCCTGGCGTTAATATTTTCTCGCTGGTACAGATTACAGCGACTATTGAGGTCTAGGTCATGTCGATAGTGCGCCCGTCACTGTTACTGTCCGATCCAAAGTATTGTCTGCATCGTGCCGCTAGTCAGCGAGTGGGTTTTTTTCTTTGGCCTGTGTCACGGCTTCATCCAAAGGGACAAACCCAGGGACTGATGATCAATCTACTATGGGAGAACAGTGATGGCTAAGACGACTGGAAAAGTGAAGTGGTTTGACGAAAAGAAGGGCTTTGGCTTTATTGAACAGGAAAGTGGGCCCGATGTTTTCGTTCACTTTCGCGCGATTCAATCCCCCGGTTTTAAAACCCTAATGGATGGTCAGGTAGTGGAGTTTGAGATTGAGCAGGGGCAGAAAGGGCCCCAGGCGATAAACGTCACTGTTGTGTAGAGCCTCTGTCCGTAGCATCAGCTACATTGGCTCAACAGCCGATCCAGCTGATTAGCAAATAGCTGTCGATCCTGTTGATTCAGGGTCGGCGGCCCCCCGGTATTAACGCCACTGGCACGCAAAGTATCGAGAAAATCGCGCATATTCAACCGCGCCTTGATATTCTCCGCAGAGAATAGTTCCCCGCGCGGACTCAAGGCCAGACCCTGTTTTTCCACAACTTCGGCCGCCAGCGGGATATCACTGGTGATCACCAGATCGCCGGCAACCAGGCGCTTTACGATCTCAGCGTCAGCCACATCAAATCCCGCCATCACCTGAACGGCCCTTATATTTGCCAACGGCGGCGTTCGTAGCCATTGATTTGCCACCAGGGTCACTGTCACGCCGGTTCGTTCTGCCGCTCGGAATAGTATTTCCTTTATCACAACCGGGCAGGCATCTGCATCAACCCAAATATTCATCTGCGCCTTCCATCTCGCGGTCATCACCGCTGGTTAAATCATCGCTGCCGCAGTCGCTTCTTGAGTCGAACAGACTGTGCTCTTGAGCAGGGCTGATCAGGGCCGATCAAGGATCTCAAAGGTCATGCCCGCCTTCTCTACCAGCCGATCGATCAGCGTCATGCCCATAGCCGCGGACGGCGTCAAGCATCCACCGCTCACATCAAGCTCGTCAAGCGCCAGACACACAGCACTTTCGCCCAACATCTTGGAGGTCGCACCGTAACCGGGATCGCGATCTGCCGTGACTCGCGCCCGCAGATTTTTAGTGGCGTCAGTCGGATGCAGCGCCAACAGTTCAATCACAAACGAACCCTTTTCGATGGTCTCAGGGCTTGGGCCCTCACCTTGCGCGGGCAAGACCGACTTTAACAAGTTACGTACAGGCGCAATCGCAGAGGCGATCATCATCAAGAAGGTGCCTGAGGCGACGGCGACCGCTTTCATATAACCCACAGGACCGGCGCCGGTTAAGATCGCCTCGTCATACCGAAACTGCGGCCCGTAACGATAGCCCAACAAAGCGTTGCTGCGGCGCACGACCCGAGTGTTGATCGCCGCCATGACAAAAGGGGCCGTCCACTGCTTAAAGTGCGCGTCATACAGGGGGGCAACCTGATCAGCTCCATCTGGACCCCGCGGCATGTTCACCGGATCGAGGGCATAAGGATCATTGATAATTTCACCGATGCTGGGATCAGCTTTTACTTCCTCCATCATGTTCATCATGCTGGCGACCGTTCCGCCACTCATACCACCCTCGGCTTTAACGACCCGATATTTGACCTGTTGAGCATAAACACCATGCCGGGCATGCATCTGTTCCTGAACGTAGAAGGCACCTAAATCTGACGGGATGCTGTCAAATCCGCAGGTATGAACAATGCGGGCACCGGAGGCCTCCGCAGGGGTCTGATACTCGTTAATCACCCGATGCATCCACTGTACCTCGCCGGTCAAGTCGCAGTAATGGGTGCCGTGGGCGACACAGGCCGCCACCAGGGGCGTCCCATAAAGGGCGTAGGGACCAACGGTTGTGCAGACCACGGCCGTTCGAGCCGCCATGGCGTTCATGGCAGCCTGATCCAGACTCTCCACGACGATGAGCGCCACGGAAGTTTCGCCGGCACCGAGCAGGTCTGTGCGCACGGCCTCGAGCTTGGCTTGGTTACGGCCGGCCAGCGCCCATTTTAGCTCACCTGCAACGCCATAGGTTTTACAGAGGTACTCAGCGACTAACTTGCCAGTAAAACCCGTCGCCCCAAATAGCACCACATCAAACTCTCGTTGCTGGTCCATTGACTCACCCGTCCGTTAAATTAATAAGTTAGATTAATGAAAGTTCCACCCATGCTATATGTTCACATAGGCCGTCATGCTTTGCCAAGGTCTCGAGTCGGGCCGAACTGGCGGTTCTGCCGGTTAAGATACACACTAACGACCACGCTAAGAACCGCTTTGTTGATCCTGAGACTGCCGCAAAGCCTCCAATTTGCAGGGCCCGAAAGACAGCCGATGGACCGCTGAGGGTCCATGTTTTTTCAGCGCAGCCAGATGAAAAGGTGTCGGATAGCCCTTATGCTGGCTGAAACCATAAGCTGGATAGAGAGCATCGAGCCGCAACATCTCTCTATCACGGGCCACCTTGGCAATAATTGACGCGGCCTTAATCGCATCAAATTTAGTATCACCCTTAACCAGCCATTCCGAGGGGCAGGCAAACCCGGGGCTGCGATTACCATCTACAAGCACGAAATCCACTACCGAGTCTAAACCGGCCACAGCTCGCTGCATAGCCAGCATACTGGCCTGAAGAATATTAATCTGATCGATTTCAACCACGCTGGCCGAGGCAATACAGTAGGCGACCGCTCGAGATTTAATGAGTGGATCTAGGGCTTCGCGCTTTTTCTGGGTCAACGCCTTGGAGTCCCGTAATCCGACTATAGGTATAAAAGGATCCAGAATGACCGCCGCCGCATAAACCGCACCAGCAAGCGGCCCTCGCCCCACCTCATCGACGCCCGCACAATATTCCTGCCAATACACTAGGTCAACACCGGTCGCTGGCATAGCCCCAGCACGGCCCTCGCGGCCTGCTCGCCAGCGTTTCGACGCAACTGCTGGTGGATCACGGCATATTCGGCCAACAGACTGTTTCGATTGGCATCGTCGAATAAACTGAGGGTTTCCCGACATAAAGCAGCAGGGGTTGCTTGATCCTGAATGAGTTCACGCACCAGTTGTCGCCCAGAGAGTATATTCGGCAGGGCAAAATACGGCGTCGACACCATTCGTGAAACAAGAGCATAGGTCATAGCACCGAGCCGATAGGACATCACCATCGGGCGCTGCAACAGCATCGCCTCAAGGGTTGCCGTGCCCGCATTGACGACCACCACATCTGCCGCCAACATGGCGAGTTCTGCCTGACTGTCGATCAACACCGTATCGAGTCCCTGGCCATAGCGCGCAATGAGCTGTCGTAGCTGCCGAGCCCGACGTTCGTTGGCTGCGGGTATTACAAAAATGACGGCGCTCAGCTCCGCTTGGATCAACTGCGCCGCTTGCAGAAAATCTGGACCACTGAAGTTCACTTCACTGGCGCGACTACCTGGCAGGAGCGCGACCACTGGCCGATCAACGTCGATCTGCAACTGCGCACGGGCAGATATTCTGCTTCGCTCATCCTGAATGGGCGCTATCTCGTCGGCCCTAGGATGACCAACGAATACGGAATTGATTTGATGTTGAGCGTAAATCTCATTTTCAAACGGATACAGGGTCAGCATTAGATCAACATTTTTTTTGATGTTGTTGATTCGACCCTTGCGCCATGCCCAAACCGAAGGCGAGACATAATGCACCGTCTTGATGCCACGTTTCTTCAACCGACCTTCTAGCAAGCCATTGAAGAAATTGAAATCAATCCCGACGAAACAGTCCACCTGTAATTTAACGATGGCATCTGTGGTCGACAACAGTATTTTCAGAAGCGACGGTAGGCGCTTCAACGGCTCAACAAACCCATTGACCGACAGCGCCTCGATATCTGTCCAGCACACCAATCCAGCTGCGATCATCGCCGGCCCGCCGACACCAACAAACCGCACATCGGGATGCAATCGCCGAATAGCCCGCATCAACGGCGCACCCAGATTGTCGCCCGAGAGCTCTCCGGCAAGTAGAGCAATCGTTAATGGTTTAGCTTGAGGTACGGGGCTTACCATCACTACACCTTGATTATCGCCGCGGCCGCTAGGTGACTTTTTGTTCGGCGCAGGTAAGGAAAGTCGAGCATGCCAATTGATCACCAACATAGGCCCGACCAACCGCTTTCATCCAATGATTGCGCAGATTGACAATTTCAACTTCTAGACGCAGTTGGTCACCTGGAACTACAGAACGCTTAAATTTGGTCTTGTCGGTGCCAGCGAGGTAATAGATATAGCCATCTTCGAGGGTGCGGTTACGACTCTTAAACGCCAATATGCCAGAAGCCTGAGCCAAGGCTTCGACGATCATAACGCCTGGAAATACCGGCGTCATCGGGAAGTGGCCGGTGAATTGCGGCTCATTAATCGTCACATTTTTGATGGCAACGATACGCTTGTTGGCTTCAAACTCGATTACCCGATCGACCAACAAAAAGGGATACCGGTGGGGCAAATACTTCCAAATTTCAGTGACTTCCATCTTGTTTCTCTTAGGTCATAGGTTAGCTGTAGCGCACTGACAGGACGGGCGGCTACTAGCTACTTCGCCCCGACTCTAATCTGCGAAGCCGCTTGAGGATTTCATCTAGCCGTTTGAATCCAACAATACTGCGCTTCCAATCTCTACCCGGCAACAAACTCGTACCGGATGAATATCTTCCTTTCTTCATGATCGACTGGCTCACCAGCGACATAGCAGTAATCTCAACTTGATCAACAATCTCAATATTATCGACAATACCCACCCCGCCACCGATCAAACAATAGGCGCCAATACGGGTACTACCAGCAATAGCAGTGCAGCCCGATATCGCAGTGTTAGCACCAATCCGAGTGCCGTGCCCCACCTGAATCTGGTTATCGAGCTTCACGCCGTCAGAGATCAATGTATCATTGAGCGCACCACGATCGATGGTAGTGCCCGCTCCAATCTCCACCCTGTCCCCAATACGCACACCATAGACCTGAGGGATTTTTTTTAAGGTTGCCGTCGCCTTATCAAACTCGAACCCGAAACCGTCAGCCCCTATCACTGCACCGCTATGAACAATGCAGTAGCGACCCACATGCACCCCATGGTAGAGGGTAACATTGGCAAACAACCGAGTTTGATCACCGAGACTGACGCCTTCGCCAATGACCGATCCTGCGCCGATACTAACGGCATCGCCAATGTGGCAACCGGCTTCGATCACTACATTGGCACCGATCGTGACGTTCCTACCAACAACAACGCTGGGGTGAACCATCGCGGATGGATGAATGACTCTATCCGGCACTGGCGTCGGATCAAATAATTCGGCAATCAACGCCCAAACCATTCTAGGTTGGTCACTGATTAAAGCGGGTTTGTCACTGCCTACTGAATCTGCCTTGCGCATCACCACGGCGGCAGCGGCTGTCTCATTTAGCATTGGCCGGTAGACCGAGCTGAACAAGAAAGCCAGTTGCGCCGAATGAGCATCTCGCAGGTTCGCGATACCGCTCACTTCAATAGTCGGGTCACCCACGAACTCCAAATGATACCTTTGGGCCAGGTCCCCGAGACTGATTGAAAAAGTCATTTCGATTAACCGTTAAAATCAACTTTCGCGGTTGATTTAGGGGTTCTTCGCACCTAATTCATTGAGTCTTTCAGTGACTTTACGAGTGATATTATAAAGCTCACCGGCATAAAG
>JABMOJ010000348.1 GCA_013204195.1 SAR86 cluster bacterium | reverse complement strand
CGTGGCCGAGTCGCTCTGCGGCGTCGGCGCCGTCTTGCTTATAGCTGATACCCACGGCGTGTCTTTCATTATCATTCAGAATCGGCAAATTGATGGCGCTTGGGAATGCGCCTTGCGCAAATTCCACAGCGGCTCGAACATCAATAAGCGGCGTATTCGAGATAAACAGCGTCTTGAAATCTGCGGGCATCATGGCGTGATGACGCCTAAACCGGCAAATTGACGATATTGATTTTGGATCTCTGGCGCATTGTCTGGCACATTGATTGTCAGTTTTAACGAGAGCGCTGAGTCAGCGCGCAAATTTGTCGCTAGCCATTGTTGTGCCTTCGCATCAATGACCCATAACCAACAGGCGACTTTCGCCAGGCAACGATTGAACATGACTATCCTTGGGTTTTCCATTAGGTCACTGATTGGTTCGGTCACTGCTTTGAAGAACACGTTAGTGTGTGCCGAGCACGTTTTTGCGGATTGCTGATCAACCGATCCGAGCAGAGGATGATAAACCATTCAGGGTTGCTGCGGACACCTTACTCGCAATTCGCGGGGATTGATCCCTGTAATAAACGCCTAGAGTAGCGCTTACCGATAGACCTTCGGTGTCATTGCTGCGGAGTTCATTATTCAACGCGGTACGAACATAACCCTGGCAACCTAATACGTTATCTAACCTGATATTTGACATCATAGTGCCAATATTTAACATAATATAGATTATGCGCACAGTAATCTCATCGCAACGTACCTTGCCTGACCTATGTATGCCGACAAACACTAACCCTTTAGCCCGCCCATCAGACTCTATGGCGACATTAACCAGCCCGAACATTGATTATTCTAACGGAGCAGGTATACTTTCTTCGACCATCTACAACCGAACCGTTAGCATAATTACCTACGAGGTGAGAGATATGGAATGTCCCAAGTGCCACGCAGCCATGGAAGAAATAACATACGGTCGAAATATGACCATTGATCGCTGCACCAACTGTAAAGGTATCTGGTTTGATCTAGGGGAAGCTGAAGCCCTCAAAGACAAATGGATGTCGGAGTTTGTCGACAACGGCGATCCCGATATCGGCAAAGAGTACAATAAAATCGGTGAAGTCAATTGCCCCCGATGCAGCAAACTAATGGACAAGGTTTCAGATGCCAAGCAACCACATATTTGGTACGAGGTCTGCGAAGATCACGGTATGTATTTTGATGCTGGCGAGTTCACCGACTACAAATATGAAACGCTACTCGATAAATTCCGTGATTTGGTCACAGGCAAGAGATAATCACCCGAGATGCTGAATCGTTTTTATGCTGCGCACAGCGCACAGCGCGCCTTAACAAACCGCTCGCCAACTGACGGCTTGTTAGCGAACAGCACGTTGACAAACGGCTCTGTCATTCATGAGTTCAGCATCAGGAACCGCGCTTGCTGTTGCTGAACCTACGGCACCTGAACCGCGTTCAGGTCTATCGACTTTCTCAATCTGGAGCCCTAAGACATCGTCAAACGATCGCCAAAGGGTCATCCATAGCGCTGTTTAGCGCTCTAACACCCTATTCAACCACTTAAGACTCACTCTGATATGCGCATAGTTTCATTTAACGTCAACAGCCTTCGAGTTCGACTGCATCAATTACAAACCCTGATCAACACCCATTCGCCGGATATTATTGGCTTGCAAGAAACCAAGGTCACCGATGCCGACTTTCCACTTGATGCCATTAACGCCATGGGCTACCACGCAGTATTTCACGGTCAGAAGAGCCACTATGGCGTCGCCCTGCTGTCGCGCCAACCAGCCATCAATGCTGTCTGTGGCTTCAGCACAGACGACGCAGACAGTCAGCGACGCTTCGTCAGCGGACAGTTCCCCATGGCCGACGGCCGCCTTTTGACGGTGATGAACGGATACTTTCCACAAGGCGAAAACCGTGCACATGCAACCAAGTTCCCAAACAAACAGGATTTTTATGCCCATTTGATTGCGTTACTCGCGGCGGAGTATGATCCCGATCAACCCCTGGTGTTGATGGGAGACATGAACATCGCCCCCAGCGATATCGATATCGGTATTGGCGCGCAAAATGCTAAACGCTGGTTGCGGGAGGGAAAGTGCTGCTTTCTTCCAGAGGAACGCGACTGGCTTGCACAGCTATTGAATTGGGGGATGGTTGACACCTACCGCAAACTCAAGCCGCTAGCCGATGATACCTTTAGCTGGTTCGACTATCGTAGTCGTGGCTTTGAAGCTGAACCAAAACGT
>JABMOJ010000347.1 GCA_013204195.1 SAR86 cluster bacterium | reverse complement strand
ATGCTGACCTGGCGCCATTGGCGTTACAACTGTTGAGCTGGGGGGTGCAAGCGCCTGGTGAGCTGCGCTGGATTGATATGCCGCCCGCAGGCGCCTGGCAACAAGGCATTGATTTGCTGGTGATTCTGGGCGCCGTAGCGAAAGACCATAACAAGCACGAAGGGTCAAGGTGGGTACTGACACCCCACGGCATCAGGCTGGCGGCATTGCCGCTGCATCCGCGCCTCGGTCATCTGCTGCTAGCGGGGGCAGAGGTAGGCGAGCTGAAGACCGCGGCACTGTTAGCCAGTCTGTTGTCTGACCGTGACCCTATGAGTCAGGAAAATCCCGATATCTCTCAGCGTCTGGCGATTCTGCGCGGTGATCAAAGCTGTCCGCCTCGGCACAGGGGTTGGGCCAGCCGAACCCGTGACTTGGCGCAACAATTCAGTCGCCAGGTGAGGCCGCAAGTGTTGTCGATCAGTGCTGTGTCGCTGTCACCAGCGCAATTGCCGGGTTACCTGTTGGCTTGTGCTTATCCCGATCGTATTGCTCGGCGGCGGCATGCGGGTGGTTACCAATTGGCCAATGGCCGAGGGGCAGCCTTCGCTGCGGCGCATTATTTGGGGCAGGCCCACTGGCTCGCATTGGCGGAGGTCACCGGTGGTGCCAAGGGTGACAGCATTCGCTCGGGTGCGACCCTGGATCCGGTGCTGTTTGATTCCCTGCTGGAAAATTTGGTGCGGATCGAGACAGTGGCGGAATGGGATAAGAAAGCCAATCGATTTATCGCCGAGCGCCGCTGGCTGTTGGGTGCGTTGGTGCTGCAACGTCAAATGCTGGAGCAGGTGCCGCCGGGCCTCAGAGGCGAGGTGCTGGTGCAGTATGTGCGTGACCAGGGTCTCGACATGCTGCGTTGGACGCCAGGCTTGCGCCAGTGGCAGGCGCGGGTTGAGCTGGTGCGCGCTGTGACCAAGGATTCAGCCTGGCCGGATGTGAGTGATGCCGGTCTGCTGGCAACCTTGTCGGAATGGCTGTTACCTTACCTGGATAACGTCAAGAGCCTGGCCGACTTTCGAAAACTGGATTTAGCTGCTATTTTGAGCGCGCGACTGTCCTGGCCGCTGAGTCAGCAACTGGACAAATTAGCGCCGCTGAGATTATCGGTGCCCACGGGATCGCACATCGCGATCGACTATACTCGTAACCCGCCGGTACTGGCGGTTAAGCTTCAGGAAATGTTTGGCTGCGACTCAACGCCGCTGATTGTCAACGGCCAGCAGCCCTTGCTAATCCATTTGTTGTCGCCGGCCGGCAGACCCTTGCAGGTTACGATGGATCTCGCCGGCTTCTGGCGATCCTCTTATCACGATGTGAAGAAAGAGATGAAAGGCCGCTATCCGAAACACCCCTGGCCAGACAATCCATTACTGGCCTTACCG
The DNA here is from genome assembly GCA_013204195.1 of SAR86 cluster bacterium. Taxonomy (GTDB): domain Bacteria; phylum Pseudomonadota; class Gammaproteobacteria; order Pseudomonadales; family Azotimanducaceae; genus UBA4582. The sequence goes on along the minus strand of JABMOJ010000347.1, from coordinate 13,643 downwards.
ACGCGATACACTAAAAAGTAGTTGGGTGGCAATTAGTAGGCGCTATCTGTGTATCGCGAATTTTCCATTGATCCCCATATTCTTTCGTTCTGTCTATAGAGATCTAACAAGTAGTTTAGGGTGCGTTATTTTGTCGCGTATGTAGTTCGGCTTATCGCAGTGAAGTTGAACAGAGTGGGGTTGTTGGTAAGGTTCTACATGTGCCTTCGGGTAACAACCTACTTAAATACAGCATCGGAGTAATATTATGAATAATCGACAAAAGTTTATCGCAATAATTGTTGCAACAGCCTTCTGCGGCACCGCTATGGCGGGGGAAGTGGTGATGCAAAATCAGGAGCATGAAAGGGTTGCGGTTGGTTTTTCTGATCTGAACATCAATAGTCAAGCCGGTGCCAAGGTATTGTACCGGCGCATTGAAAAAGCGGCTCGTCAGGTCTGTGGTATCACTCATGGTCTCAAACCCATTCAAGTAATCAATAATGAAAAAGCCTGCCTTGCGGCTTCAATCGACTCAGCAGTCGCATCGATCCACAGTGAGTTAGTGGATAACGTTCATGCGTCTTAAGGGGGCGTAGTATCTTTATGGCAAGCGTAAAGGTCTGTTGCCGGGTGGAGACCGATAAATCGACGCTCGGTAGCAGATAGTTTGAGAAGGCAGTTTGAGAAGACAGTTTGAGAAGACAGTTTGAGCCGACTGTTAGAACTGACAGTCTGAGCTGACAGTTGCGACACAACAGCGTATGGTCAGCACCATGTCTGCAGCCGATCATCCCATTCCCAGCTTTCCCCTAACCTTGAAGGCTGTCAGCAAGCCCTGGTTGGCGACTGTATTGGCGGCGCCAGAGAGTGATCTGTTGGCGTTCACGGTCACAGCGCCGGCGGTGAAGCGGGGCTACGGTAGTGATATAGGCTTCATTGATCTGCAATGGCGGCCAGCAAGCGCAACGCGTCATTTACCTGAGAGGCTATTGATTAAAGTCATGCCGGATTACCCCGCGACTGCCGAGATGGCCCGTCGCCGGCGAACCTTTTGCAGAGAAGCGTGTTTTTATCATGAGTTCGCGGCCTCGACGCCAGTCCGTTTGCCCAAGGCCTACGCGGCACTTTGGGATGACGGGACGGGTGATGCGGTATTATTGTTGGAGGACTGCTCAGCCATGCAGGCCTTCTCTTTCTCCAATCCGCCAGATCTTGCCCAGCTTGAACATATCGTTGATGCCGCGGCGCGGCTCCATGCTCACTGGTGGGGAAGATCTGTTGCGCTTGATGCCAGCGAGGCAGTGATGGGCCCCTCACATCCTGTTTGGCGGCAATGGGCTGATGAAATGCCCGCCAATTGGGCCGCCTGGCTCGACTCGTCGATAGCGGCTTCGATGTCCCCGGAATGGATTCATTTGTGTCAAAAACTTGCAGCTACCGCTGCAGCGCGCATGACGGAACAGTGGCCAACGATGAATTTAACCTTGTGTCATATGGATATGCATTGCCAGAATATATTCTTTGATGCGGCGACCCCCTTGGACCCGGTGGTTTTTTTTGATTGGGATGGTTGTCATCTCGGCTGCGGAGTTCATGACATCGCTTATTTGTTCGGCCTACTACCCGTTGAGCTGCGTCGCCAGGTCGAGGCACCCTTGTTGAATCGTTATCACACGCAAGTGTTGCAGGCCGGTGTCAGTGACTATAATTATGCTGCTTTGATGCAGGACTATGCCTTCGGTTGCCTGTTCAATACATTTTTAATTCCCATGCAACTGGCGCTGGATTTGAGCGAAGAGCAAGGCGTGGCTGATGCTCGGCAAATGGTGATTGGTCTGTTGCAAATGGTCATTGATAATCAGGCCGAGCGGTTGCTGGCGGCGCCTGAACGCGAATAACACGCATGGGCAAACCTTGAAACTCACGGGCTGACCACGAAACTTGCCGCGTTACCACAATCACTCTAATATGCGAGGTTCGCTAGAGAACTAAATAGCTCGGGAATAAGCCTTGTTATCGGCCGTGCCATTGCGGCGAGTTTTCCGAAAGATTTCTAAATAGGAGTATCACCATGCCAGAAGCTTGGATTATTGACGCCTGCCGAACCCCCCGTGGAATCGGCAAAAAAGGCAAGGGCGCCTTAGCCGATCAACACCCGCAGCATTTAGGGGCCGCGGTCTTAAAAGCCTTGCAGGAGCGGGTCGGGTTCGACACCGCTGAAGTCGACGACATTATCTTTGGTACCAGTTCTCAGCGTGGCCAGCAAAGTGGTGACCTGGCGCGTATGGCTGCGTTGGATGCAGGCTATGATGTTCGCGCCAGTGGCGTCACCCTAGACCGCTTTTGTGGTTCGGGTATCACCTCGGTGAATATCGCTGCGGCGAATATCATGTCTGGCATGGAAGACCTGTGTATCGGTGGTGGTGCAGAGATGATGTCCTCTTATGGTGGCGGTGGTGGCGGTGGTTCACCCTTCCTCGACAATGATAATTTTCGCCTGCGTTCGGTGCATCCCCAGCCCCATCAGGGCTTGTGTGCTGATACGATTGCGACCCTTGAAGGCATTGATCGCGAAGCCTTGGATGCGTTGGCGGTAGTCTCCCAACAGCGTGCCGATCACGCCATCAAAAATGGTTATTTCGACAAGTCGCTGATCACTGTTTATAACGCCGATGGCTCCGTTGCTCTGGATCATGAAGAGTTTCCCCGTCCGCAAACAACCCTTGAAGGTCTCGGTAACCTGGACCCCTCGTTCGCGAAACTCGCGGATATTCCATTGGACGAGTCGGGCACGACATTCCGCAGCCTGGTACTGCAAAAGTATCCAGGGCTGGATATCAAGCACTTCCACCATGCGGGTAACTCGTCTGGCGTGGTTGATGGCGCCGGTGCGGTTCTGTTGGCATCGCCTGATTATGCAAAAGCTCATGGTATGAAGCCTCGAGCGCGAATCGTTGCCATGTGTAATATGGGAGACTCGCCAACGCTGATGCTGAATGCGCCCGTACCGGCTGCGCGTAAGGTTCTGGCTAAGGCGGGTATGACGGTTGACGATATCGATTTGTTTGAGATCAACGAAGCGTTTGCCGTGGTTGCTGAGAAATTTATTCGTGACTTGAACCTCGATCGTGACAAGGTCAACGTCAATGGTGGCGCGATGGCGCTGGGTCATCCGATTGGTGCTACTGGCTCAATGCTGATTGGTACCGTGCTTGATGAGCTAGAACGTCGTGGTCAGCAGTTTGGTTTGATTACCATGTGTGCGGCCGGTGGTATGGCGCCAGCCATTATTATCGAACGTATCTAGAACGCTGCGCGCTTTTGGTGCGCTGGCATTTTATTGCTTGGTAAGCTATTGATCAGCAAGCTATTGATCAATAAAAAACGGGTAAGACGCTTTTAGGTCTTGCCCGTTTTTTTGCCTGGCATTTGAGTTGGTCGCGTTCGTCGACCCAGGCATCTAGGCGACAATTAATCGAGGCTTTGTCGAGCTCTGGGCAAGGTGATGTGCCATTGGATAGCCAGCAGGCGCGTGCTGAATGCGGCGAGTACGCCCAGCACTTCTGCTAGTTCCTGCAAAACTGGCACTTGCAGACAACCCACATAGACGATCGCTCCCAGTAATGCGGCGGTGGCGTATATCTCATCTTTAAGCAAAATCGGCGGTTCATTGCAGACGATGTCGCGAAGTAGGCCGCCAGCAGTGGCGGTAATCGTGCCCATCACAATGGCGATCACAGGACTGCTGCCGATCTTGAGGGCGCTAACAGTGCCGAGCACGGCAAATACCGCCAGTCCTAGGGCGTCGGCCCAGAGCATGACCCGCTTGACGGGCAGGGGCGCGCCGAGCGCAAAAGCACACAAACTACCGAGTGCGGCAGGTATCAGGCTGGTGCTGTCAGCGAGCCAGAAGACCGGCAGATTCAACAGTATGTCTCGCAGTGTGCCGCCGCCGACCGCGGTGATGAGGCCGATAACCATCACACCAAACAGATCCATGTTGTGTCGGATAGCGACGGCACCGCCGCTAAGGGCGAAGACAAAAACGCCGGCATAGTTGAGTATGCGTAACACTTCTGCGGTGATTTCAATCATTGACGTTTCCTGTTTGTGCTGTTGGCTCAGCGCGTGCCAGACTTGCTAAGGATTCAATGTTGTCCAGCTGAGTTCAAATTCACCGGCATCACCGGCGATAAAGGCTGATTCCTCAGAGATGGTTACCGACAGCGTCATGGTACGTTCGATCAAGGTCGTCAGGGCTTGAATCTGTGGCCAGGAAAATCGGTAGTAAGTGGCCTTCAGCTGACTGAATTCGTTGGCCGATTTTTGCCACCAGACATCGGACTTAGAGTTGAAGCTATAGACCTGCACCGACTTGGCGAGCCGAGTAGACTTCTTCACTCGGTCCACTGAAGGTTCGCCCACATCAATCCAGAGCTCGGTTTGGCCGTCAAGGCTGTGCGACCAGATATCTGGCTCGTCATTGTCGGATAAGCCGCGACTGAATATCAGGTGCTCTTCAGCGTTCAGGCAAAAGGCCATGATCCGCGCCATCATACGAGCGTGAGTTTCCGATGGATGCAGAGCGATCGTGAGTTGATGGGTCTGATAATAGTTACGATTCATGTCGGAGATGGTGACGCCGAGCTTATAGATAGTTGGCTTAGTGGCCATAAGGTGCTGCTGCTCGCGGTAGCGGATCGTGTGATTACAGTGGTTTTCGGCAGGCTTGGGTTCAGTCGCCGTCGCGGAGATTACGTTGAAACAGGTCGAACAGCCGTGACCAGTGCCGTTCGGCGCTGGGCTTGTGATAAATCTCGCCGCGATCGGGAAAAGCAAAACCATGCTCGGCGCCAGGATACCACTCGATACGATAATTGATATTGCAGGTTTTCAGGTGAGCATCCAGTGCGTCAATGGTTTCTTTAGGTGCGTAGTGATCGATCTCGGCGCAGGCGAAATACATCTCGCCTTTGATCTTGTTCGCGCTCAGATGGGGCGAGTCATCGCGCTTCGTCATGAGGTTGGCGCCATAAATAGAGGCTGCGCATTGAATGCGATCGGCGAACTGGGATGCCGCGGCGAAGACGAAGGGACCGCTCATACAATAACCCACTGCGCCAATTTTGGTGACGTTAGCGTGGGGGTCGGTCTCAAGGAAATCGAGCAGCGTCTGGGTGTCTTCCATTATGAGCTTGATCCGCAAGTGGCTTGCCACCTCCATCATGCTCTTCATGCCCGCATCGTTCCGCTCAAAGACAAATTCCCGGGTCTTGCGGTAATAAAGGTTGGGCAATATTACGTAGTAGCCGACGGTGGCGATTCGGCGGGCCATATCGTGCAATTCCTCACGCTTGCCCGGTGCATCCATATAGAACATCACGACGGGAAAGGGGCCGCCTTCTTCGGGGTGGGTAATGAAGGTATTCATCGCGCCGTCTTGGGTCTGGATATCGATATGCTGCTCTATCACGCTGGCCTCTCAATGATATTGGTGGCTGATGCTAATGGTTGATGCTGGTGGCTGAAAGTGACCATGCTAGCGCATTGGCCTGCCGTTACCAGCTATTGCTGACGATGGGGCTATATAAACCTTGTAAAAACGCTATGCTTAAGGGCCTGATCCAGGCTGGTAACGTGATATTGACCATGGTTGAGCATCCTATCCTTTACAGCTTTCGTCGCTGTCCCTATGCCATGCGGGCGCGGTTGGCGTTGTCCGTGGCTGGGGTGACTGTACGCTTGCGAGAGGTCGCTTTGAAGCATAAGCCGGCGGCTTTGCTGCAAGTCTCGGCCAAGGCCACGGTGCCGGTGCTGGTGCTGGCTGACGCTGAGGTTATCCACGAGAGTCTGGATATACTCCTCTGGGCTCTGGCGCAAAATGACCCGGCCGGCGGGCTCAGCACCGACGGGCAGCAAGTGGCTTTGATGGCGGCCTTGGTAGCAGAAAATGATCAGGCCTTTAAAGGGCATCTGGATCGTTACAAGTATGCCGGCCGCGATGCTATTGAAGAGGCGCACGCCGCCCGCGATCAGTGTGAGGTTTTCCTCTTTCAGCTGGATGAGCGATTGCGCCGCGCACCCTATCTGTTCGGTGAGCGACCGTCTTATGTGGATATGGCTATCCTGCCCTTTGTTCGCCAATTTGCCCATGTCGACCTGGCCTGGTTTCGCACTCGGCCCTACAGCGCTCTGATTCTCTGGCTTGACGGGTTCCTGGCGGGAGACTTGTTTGCCGGGATTATGACAAAATACCCACCCTGGCAACCCCAGGATCCAGATACCCTGTGGCCTAGCCCCTTGGAAACCGATAGGAGACAAGCAAGTTGAAAAAGAACAGTAAGGGTGGCTCATCGCTGCAAGATCAACTCCGCAAGGTGGGCCTCGTCAGCGAAAAGCAATTGCGCAAGGCTCAGAACGGCCTGCATCGCAAAGACGTACGGGAAAAACACGGAGCACTCGACACCAGCAAACTTGAGGCCAAACAAGTGCTGGAAGACAAGTTGGCCAGTGATCGGCTGAAGAACGAGGAAAAAAATCAGGTTGCCAACGCGCGGGCACTGGATGCCCAGATCAAGCAATTGATTGAAACCAACAGTCAGCGCCAGACCGGCGACATCGCCTATAAGTTTGCCGACCAGGGTGTGATCAAGAATATTTATGTATCACAGGAAAATAAAACCCAGCTGAACCAGGGTTATCTGGCGATCGTCAAAAAGGCTGATGGTTATGATATGGTGCCAGAGCAAGTCGCGCGTCGCATCATAGCGCGCAAAGACGACGTCATTCTCTATCTTTATGAGCGAGACAAAGACGCGGTTGATGAGGATGATCCCTATAAAGACTTCCAGATCCCTGATGATCTCGAATGGTAGGTAGTATTCAGCACAAGCGTAGTCCCAACAAAAAAACCATTACGGAGAACCAAGCCTATGCCCGATATCGCAAATGACTTATATACACTGGCCATGTCCGAGCGGGCCCAGCCCCTCATGGATGCGGTGAAAAAACATATCGCTGAGAACGTTGAGCCGATCATTGAGGAGTTTCATAGCCTTGAAAAAGGTAAGGTCGATCGCTGGTCTTGGCACCCCCGTCAATTGGAGCTGTTGGAAGGCGCGAAAGATAAAGCCAAGGCTTCAGGATTGTGGAATTTTTTCTTGCCTGACTCTGAAATGGGTGATGGGCTGACAAACCTAGACTACGCCTATATCGCCGCCGAGCTGGGCAAATACAGCCTGGCGTCTGAGACACTGAACTGCAGCGCACCAGATACGGGTAACATGGAAGTGCTTGAGCGAGTCGGTACCGAAGCCCAAAAAGAGAAATGGTTAAAGCCATTGCTCAATGGTGAGATTCGTTCCGCCTACGCCATGACAGAACCTAACATCCCATCGTCGGATGCCAAAAACATTAGCACCAGCGCAGTCCTCGAAGGTGACGAGTGGGTGATCAATGGCGAGAAGTTTTATATCTCTGGCGCTGGCGATCCTCGCTGTAAGATCATGATCACCATGGTGAAAACCAGTCCCGATGCGCCGCCCAGTCGTCAGCAGTCGCAGATATTGGTGCCCACGGATACGCCGGGAGTGGAGATACTCGAAGGCATGCAGGTGTTCGGGCAAGATCATGCGCCCCGTGGACATATGCATATTCGCTTCAATAATGTTCGAGTGCCGAAAGAGAATATTCTGTTAGGCGAAGGTAAGGGTTTTGAAATTTCCCAGGTACGCCTTGGGCCGGGTCGAATCCATCACTGTATGCGCTCCATCGGTAAAGCGGAAAAAGCCCTCGAGTTGATGGTCACCCGTGCCGGTTCGCGGGTTGCGTTCGGCAAGCCTATTGCCAAGCTGGGTAAAAATCTTGAGATCATTGCTCGGGCTCGAATCGAGATCGATGCCATGAAATTGATGGTGTTGCAGGCAGCGAAAGCCATGGATGTGTTGGGCAACAAGGAAGCCCGGGTTTACGTCAGTGCGGTTAAGGCTATGGTTCCTGAGAAAGTCTGCCTGATTATTGACCAAGCGATTCAGATGCATGGAGCGACAGGTATCTCTCAGTGGTCGCCGCTGGCATCCATGTACACCGATATGCGTCATCTGCGTTTTGCGGATGGCCCGGATGAGGTGCATCACATGGTAGTCGGTCGCGCCGAATTACAGAAATACGACCTGTGGTAGGTTGATTGTCAACGCGCACGGTCGGTTTTTACTTAACCCGACTGTGCGTTTTTAAACCACATATTCACCACGCTGATATCAATGTCACACTAATATCTAATAAATCAACCCCCCTGTTTACTTGTTCGCCCTAACCCTCTAGGATGCCCGCTGCTCGCGCTCAGGGGGAACCGGTGTGCGGCTGAAAAAAATCGTCAGTTTGATCTGATGCCTAAAAAATTTGGAGGGGTAATGAATTTTAATCTTAAAAGGTTAACAGCATTTATGCTGGCAGGGAGCGTTGTCAGTATGCCGACGCAACTGCTGGCCGCTGATCGACAGATTGAAGAAGTGGTTGTCACCGCTGAAAGAAAAGAATCATCTGTCCAAGATACGTCAATCTCGATCACAGCATTTACATCAGAAATGATTGATGATTTTGGTATTCGTAATCAGTCAGATTTGCAGAACATGATACCTGCTACTACGATCCAGCCTTACGACTCGGCGATTCGTGGCGTTGGCCGAAATTTTCGCAACCTGGGCGGTGATCCCGGTGTTGCTACTTATATGAACGGCATCTACTCAGAAGATTTGTATACCGCGACTATCGGTTCTTTTTGGGATATCGATCGTATCGAAGTGCTACGTGGACCCCAGGGTACTCTGTATGGCCGTAATGCCGTCGGTGGTGCCATGAACTTCCTGTATAAAAAACCAACTGACGAATTGGAATTTGCTGCCAAGGGTATTGCTGGCAGCTATGGAACCCAAGATTTTTACGGTATGGTTTCAGGTCCGCTGATTGCTGAAATTTTGAATGGTCGTTTGACTTTCTCCTCCCGGGAACATGACGGTTGGGTCGAAGAGAAAGGCTTCGGCGAAGACCTGGATAGCGGTGATGAAGAAAACGTATCCCTGTCTTTGGAATGGCAGGTCAACGACAGCATGACTGTTAACCTGCGTAGTAACCTGGCCAAAGTCGATCGAGTTATGGGTGGTGCTGATGGCGGTGGTTTAATTGTGCTCAACGGTGAGAACAGTGCTCCTGGTGGCGATGGTCTGCGTAACTACACTCGTCTCAATAATGCGCTGCGCGTCGTTGACGCGACTAACACTACTAACCCGCTGGCGTCGACTTTCATCGACCCGACTCAGCCTGTCCTGAATTACACAAACCCGACTACTGGTGATCTGATCACGGCGCAGTATGTTCGTCCAGGCGTAGATACGGGCTTTTACCGGGCCAATATGGCGCAAGGTGCCACTGACGCGAATGGTCAGCCGCTGAATCCGAGCTCTTGTGTGATAACTGATCGCGAGAACATCGACGGCAATGATCTGTGCGCCTACACCAATGGCCTCAATCGTGAGCAGTTCGACCAACAGGGTAACCAGTTGGAATTCACCTACGACATCCGTGATGGTTTGACCTTCAAGTACCTGTTCGGTTACAGCGAATTGTTGTACGAGCGTACGACGGATGACGACAATACGGCGAACACGACTCGTGATAATCAGTACTACGTTAATCATGAAGCGGAATATGCCTCACATGAATTCCAGTTGTTCTGGGATGTGGGCGATGCTTTGACATTTACGTCAGGTATCTTTTTCTACAACGCTGCGATCGATCAGCGGTATGATTTCTATAGCTCCGTAGGCCAGACTCAATATACGGATCCGGCTTTCGCGCTGGACACCATATTGGCCACTGTTGCGCCAGGTGCGGTACCCGGCGACCCAGCGCTGACCTTCCTGACTGGCACAACTACACCCGTTAGCCTGGCAAGTGCCAAGGCTGCCGGCATCGATGCGCCTATCGGCACTGCAACAGTAACGGCAGGACCCTATTTGGGCGGCAGCACACTGGGTAGTGTCGAGCATGGACCGGCGACTATCGGTACCGAACGTCTGGTGAATAATCAGACCAAGCGCGATGCTTTTGCGGCCTACACCCAGGGCGTATGGGACATCAATGAGCTGTTCACACTGACCGCCGGTATTCGCTATGCGCGAGATGAAGTGAAAGGCGAAGAAGTGCTGGCACGTTATGCTGAAAACGGCGACATTCTTGCCGCAGTGGGTTTGAATCTGGCGACTGCCAACATTGTGCGTGGTGCTATTAGTCCAACAACGCTGCAGCCTACAGGTGTGGTTGAGCCTTGGTTGAACGGCGTGCCGATTACCTTCGGCCTGTATCGTCAACTCGAGCGTGAAGATAGCAAAGTCACATGGCGCGTCAACTTGGACTACAATATCTCTGACGACACCATGATGTACGCTAACGTCACCACGGGCTATCGTTCCGGTGGCTTTAACCTGGCGTTTTTTAGTCAGACACCAGCCTATGAGCCAGAAGAGCTGATCGCCTACGAAGTGGGCTACAAGACTCAAATGTTAAACAACACGTTGCAACTGAATGGCTCAATCTACCGTTACAACTATGACAGCATTCACACTCGTACTGAAGAAGCCTGTCCGCCAGTAGCAACTGAGCAGAGTTTGCAGAGTGCTTGTGCTGTTGTTGCCTCAACGACTTCGGTTCAGGCCGCACCTGGCGCGGTTATCAATGGTCTTGAAGTTGAAGTTCTGTGGTTGCCAACTGACGAGCTAACTGTGGGCGGTAACTTCAGCTACACAGACACTGAATATACAGAGTCGTTCTTTGTGGTTGACGGTACTGATCCAACAACCCCGGGTGTTTTATACACCGACCTGACTAATCCTGATCGGGTTCGTGATATTAAAGGCCGCTCGCTGCCACAGGTGCCGAAGACTAAGGGAAGCCTTTACGGTGTTTATGCGCTGGACTTTGATGACGCAGGTAAGGTCGACTTGATGATGACTTACAGCTACATCGATGACGTCTACTTCTCAGCCTTCGAAAGCGCGCTTGATTTGGCGCCAGCTTATGATCGCATCGATCTGCGTGCCACTTGGACCAGCGCTTCTGACGAGTGGACAGTGTCAGGGTTTGTTAACAATGTGCAGAATGACATTGGTATTCGTCAGATTCTGGCTTCTGGCGCCGAAGACGGCTACAAGCGTACGGCTCAGGTTACCGAACCTCGCGTTTATGGTGTCGAAGTGAGCTACACACTGCGCTAGTACAGGTAGTTGAAATAAAAAAGGCGGCCTAATGGCCGCCTTTTTTTTGCCTGCAGTTTTGTTAACCCTGGCGCTTCCCTATTGTCGCTGGGCCAGCCATTACTGCATATTAGTGACGTAGGTGGGTGCTTCGACGGACGCCTGAATCAGCGCCAGTTTCGCTAAAATCTTGTCGGCCTGCTGTTGTGTTAGCCCGTATTGGGCGCTGTCTTTCAAACGGCTAAAATCTGTGACGAGGCCTTGCTTGTAGTTAGCCACGCACTTCAGCCAGCGCTTTTCCTGGCGTTTGAATCGATCGATCTTGTAGGAGTCCACATCCATGCGACTGGGTATGCCTTGGGTGTCGACGATGTCGGCGCTCTTGCCCGCGAGCTTCGGTTGCTGACAGGGATTTTCAGGTAGCGACCAGGCCAATGCGGCGGCCACTTCGGGATGGAGCACTTCTGGATGGAGCACTTCTGGATGGGGCTGCAGTGGTGGCGATCGTAGCGGCGATCGTGGTGGGTGCGGTGAGCACGACGACGGAAAACAACAGCCAATGTTTCATTGAATGCCTCTTGAGTTGAGCTAAACCCATTTCCCTAGGACAAGTCGAGGCTAGCTGTTCTCGACAGCCGAAGAGGATCAAGCGTGATCCGGGTCATAACAATGTCGTGACCCGGATCCGAGGCGCCTATAAACCTATCGGCTACGCAACAGAGTCGATGATTTTGTTGAACGTCTGACTCGGGCGCATGGCCTTATTCGCCAGCTCAGGGTTGGGATCGTAGTAGCCCCCCACATCCTGGGCAGAGCCTTGGGCCGCATTGAGCTCATCGACAATTTTGGCCTCGTTTTCCGCCAGCTGCGCTGCCACCCGGGTAAAGGTTTCCTGCAGTTTTGGGTCTCGGTTCTGGTTGGCGGCTGCCTCGGCCCAATATAGTGCGAGATAGAAGTGGCTGCCGCGGTTATCCAGCTGGCCGACCTTACGGGACGGCGAGCGGTTTTCCTCGAGAAAACGACCAATCGCCACATTCAGCGTATCAGCGAGAATCTGTGCCCGCTCATTGCTAAAGGTCTGGGCCAGATGCTCAAGGGAAGCACCCAAGGCTAAAAATTCGCCCAAAGAGTCCCAGCGCAGGTGACCTTCTTTTTCAAACTGCTGCACATGTTTTGGCGCTGAACCGCCGGCGCCAGTTTCAAACAGTCCACCACCGTTGATTAATGGCACGATAGACAGCATCTTGGCACTGGTGCCTAGTTCGAGAATCGGAAACAGGTCAGTCAGGTAATCGCGCAAGACGTTACCGGTGACAGAAATAATGGTGTCGCCAGACCTGACCCGTTCCAGGCTCAGACGGGTTGCAGCAGCGGGGTCCATGATCTGGTAATCAATGCCGGTCAGGTCGTGATCAGGTAAATAGGCTTTCACCTTCGCGATCAAACAGGCGTCATGGGCACGGTTTTCGTCGAGCCAGAAGACGATGGGGCAACCGGTGAGTCGTGCGCGGCTCACCGCGAGCTTCACCCAATCACGAATCGGGCCGTCTTTGACTCGGCAGAGACGCCAAATATCACCGGCGTCGACCTTGTGTTCAATGAGAATATTGCCTGCGCCGTCGGAGACTCTGACTTGGCCGGCAGCCGCAACTTCAAAAGTCGTGTCGTGGGAGCCATACTCTTCAGCTTTTTGAGCCATCAGACCGACATTCGGCACAGAGCCCATGGTGGTCGGGTCGAAGGCGCCATTTTCGCGACAATGGCGAATGGTTTCTTCGAAAACTTCGGCGTAACAGCGATCCGGGATCACGGCCTTCATATCGTGCAGCCCGTCATCTGGTCCCCACATTTTACCCGACTCACGAATAGCGGCGGGCATCGAAGCATCGATGATCACATCGCTGGGTACGTGCAGGTTGGTAATGCCGCGGCTAGAGTCTACCATGGCCAGGTCAGGACCTTCCGTCAGGCAGGCATCAAGATCTGCCTTGATCAAAGCACTCTGGTCTGCTGGCAGGCTTTTGATCTTGTCGTAGGCATCGCCGATCCCATTGTTGGCGTCGAAGTGGAGTTCCTCGAATACGGCAGCATGTTTGTTCAAGGCAGGCTCGTAGTAGGCGCGTACCGCATGGCCGAACATGATGGGGTCAGATATTTTCATCATGGTGGCCTTCAGGTGCAGGGACCAAAGCACACCTTTGGCTTTGGCATCCTTGATCTGCTCGGCGTAAAATTGGCATAAAGCGGTGCGGCTCATATAGGCACCATCGACCACTTCACCGGCTTCAACCTGAATATTTTTACCGAGTTGCGTGGCTTGATTGTCAGCCCCGACAAATTCGATTTTCAGAGTGTCGTCTTGCCCCATTACGACGGATTTCTCAGTACCGTAGAAATCGCCCTGGCTCATGT
>JABMOJ010000346.1 GCA_013204195.1 SAR86 cluster bacterium | reverse complement strand
GGCTGTATCAAGCCAAGTTGACCGAAGCCGTGCAGGCCGGTCATGAGATCTTGATAACAGGCGGGCGCAGCCGCGACGCGGTGATCGCTGCCATCAATGTCATGGAAGACTCGCCTCTGTTTAACGCAGGACTCGGTGCGGTATTTAATCATGCCGGTGATATCGAACTTGACGCTTCCATCATGGAAGGTCGCCTGCTCAATGCCGGTGCGGTGGCGGGGGTTGGTCGCATCAAGAATCCCATCAATCTGGCCAACGCCGTGCTCGAACACTCGCCTCATGTGATGTTGATCGGTGCGGGCGCAGAGGAATTTGCCGCATCCCAAGGGTTGGAGTTTGTATCTAACGACTACTTTAAGACGGAACGTCGCCGCCACCAGCTGGAAAAAATTCAGCGCGAAGAAGGCGGTGTTGCGCTGTCAGAAGCGGCCTTTGATTCGAAGCCTGACCCCTACGCGTTTGACGAAAAAAAACTTGGCACGGTGGGTGCTGTGGCCATTGACCAGTGGGGTGATATCGCCGCCGGTACGTCTACCGGCGGTATGACGAACAAACGCTTCGGTCGGGTGGGTGATGCCCCCATCATCGGTGCCGGTACCTATGCGGATAACCAAGCTTGTGGTATCTCAGCGACGGGCCACGGTGAATATTTTATTCGCGCGGCAGTGGCCCACGATATCTGCGCTCGAGTGGCCTACAAGGGGATCAGCCTGCAGCAGGCCGCGGATGAAGTGGTGCTCGATAAACTGGTTAAAATGCAGGCCGAAGGCGGCATTATCGGTATTGATCCACAGGCCAACACGGTGTTTTCCTTTAATTCTTTGGGTATGTACCGGGCAGCGATCGACAAAACCGGTAAATTGACCGTCTTGATGTTCGGTACTGACTGAGACCTGTTTACAGCGCCCTGATTCGCGGCTTAGTATCAAGTGCAGAGATAAATGAGAGGCGTTGTGGAAGTCAGCTAAACGACTGAGGTTAGAGATGGTAGAAGTTATTCGTCAGCCGGCAGAGATTACCAAAGAATGGTTAACTCAAGCCCTGCGTTCAACAGGCGCGATTCAATCCAGCGTGAGCCAGGTTGAACCGCTGATCATCGGCGAGGGTGTGGGTTTAATGGCGCAACTTGCCCGCTTGTCCATTACCTATGCGAAGCCGGAATCGGCCCCGACCACCATGATCGCCAAATTCGCCGCCACCAACGAGAATAAGGCGGTAGCGCAGGCCATGGATTTTTATAATCGCGAAACTAATTTCTACAACCATATCGGCGAAGAGTGCGGGTTGCGGGTGCCCGCCAGTTATTTTGGTACGGTCGACCCAGACACTTATGACTTTGTATTGCTGCTCGAAGACCTCGGTGAAGTGTCACCCAATGATCAGTTAATCGGTGCCTCTGAAGCAGAGGCGTATGCGGCGATTGAGCGAATAGCGATCCAACATGCCCGTTACTGGCAGAAGGTCAGAGCGCCGACCACTGCCTGGATGTACGACATGATGGGTGAGGCGGGCACGACGAGGCTGCAGAATGCCCTGTATCGACCGTCTCTGACGCCGGCCCTGGAGAAGTTTGAGCGTTTCTTCACGCCCAAGACTCGCCGTATTGCCCAAGCGGTGGGTGATCGATTCGGCGAGTTCTGGGGTGATAACGTGACGGCCCAGGAAACCTTTGTGCACGGTGATTATCGCCAAGACAACATGATCTACTCAGCTGGCAGTCTCGATGCCATTGTGATGGACTGGCAGATCTGCGGTGTCGGTCGGAGTATCTTTGACGTCACTTATTTTATCTGCCAAAGCCTGCAACCGGCGTTGCGCAAAGCCATTGAAAAGCCGTTGCTGCAGCGCTATGTGGCGCGACTCAAGGAAGGTGGGGTGCATACCTATGACTTCGACGAAGGCTGGCATGATTACCGAGTCGTGATGCTCGGTTGTCTGCTTTATCCCATCACTGTCTGTGGTAGCCTCGATCTGTCGAATGCACGCGGCCGAGGGTTAGCCGAGTGTATGCTGGAACGTAATTTGGCGGCCATTGAAGAACTAGGCTGCGAGGAGTTTATTTAATGCTGCAACGCCTTCGCGAGCGTCGGTAATCCACATGCTTCATCGCCAGCCATTGCTAACGAGCGATGCCCATGAGCTTTATCACCAATTAACCTATTGACCGAGGTCCATCGTGACTACTGCAAAAATCAATCTCGACGCGTTATGGATGCCCTATACAGCGAATCGAGCATTTAAAAAAAATCCGCGCATCATTGTCGGTGCTGAAGGACTGTATTTTCATACGGATGATGGCCGCAAGGTGTTCGACAGTCTATCCGGACTGTGGTGTACGGGCGCGGGCCACAACCTGCCGGAAATTCGCGATGCGGTGGCCAAGCAATTGGGCACGTTAGATTTTTCACCGAATTTTCAGTTCGGCCATCCCTTGAGCTTTCAGCTGGCCGAGCGTATCACCGAGTTTATGCCTGACGGCCTCAATCATGTCATGTTCACCAACTCAGGGTCAGAGGCCGCAGACACCTCACTGAAGATTGCGCGGGCCTATTGGCGCCAGGTGGGGAAGCCGAACAAGACCCGGTTGATCGGTCGGGTTAAGGGTTACCACGGGGTCAATTTTGGTGGCGCCAGTGTGGGTGGCATCGGCGCCAATCGTAAAGCCTTTGGGCCCTTGTTAGACGTGGATCATCTGCCTTCGACCCTGTTGGCAGAAAATGCGTTCACCGCCGGCATGCCCCAGTCGGGGGAATACCTCGCAGAACATTTATTGGAATTGATTAATCTGCATGACGCCTCGAATATCGCGGCGGTGATCGTTGAGCCCATGTCCGGTTCGGCGGGTGTTGTGGTGCCGCCTCATGGTTACCTGGCGCGGCTTCGGGAAATCTGCACCGCCCACGATATTTTGCTGATCTTTGACGAGGTCATCACTGGCTTTGGTCG
>JABMOJ010000345.1 GCA_013204195.1 SAR86 cluster bacterium | reverse complement strand
TGCCAACCAACTCATGCAGATGGCCGCCGAAGACTGTTTTCGCGCCGAGATTCAGACCCTGGAACCGGCGCCACGAGATATCGCCCTGGCAATGTGGCCGACCCCCACTGACTTATTGAAAAAAACTCGCGGCTTTCTGGCTCGCCAAGGCCTTGTGGTACGCCCCGCAGCCAAGGCTATCGATGAGCCCTTGGCACGGCTTCAAGCCAAGGTCGACGAGGTGCGCGAACGCTGGCACCTGGAAGAGTTCCCCGCCGCGATTGAAGCCTCGGGCGTCAAGGCTAACTCAAAAAGTTTCCACCGGCTGAAGACGCTGCAACGCTTCCTGCTCGGCAACGGCGTGTTTACCGACGACTGGCAGTACTTCACCGCTGACGTTCTCAGCAACAACCTCAAAAAGGCTGGCGAGATGCCAACGCACTCGTTGATCGACCTGATAGAGGAGGTACAAGACCTGCAATGGCTGGAACAACAACTGCAATACAATCTTTGGCACCAAACTATTGAGACCCTGAGACGCAACCTGGCGCACTACAAGGCTGAGTTCAATCAACTCACCATGGACGACCTGCTGACCAACGTCCATCAAGCGCTTCACCAAGGCGCCATAGGCGATCAGCTAGCGCAGCAACTGGCCAAGCAATGGCCGGTGGCGATGGTCGATGAATTTCAGGACACGGATGATATTCAATACGGTATTTTCAGCAAAATTTATTATCAGGCGGGACCTCAAAGCTTGTTACTGATTGGCGACCCTAAACAGGCCATTTATCAATTTCGTGGCGCTGACATCTACACCTATATCAATGCCAAGCGGCAGCTCGACCAAGACCAGGATATGTATTCTCTGCAGACCAACTGGCGTTCCACTGCTGGCTTGGTGGCCGCGATAAACGCCTTATTTAATCAACAGGATGTCTTCGGTAACGACCAGGATATGCCGTTTTTGCCAGTGGCACCTTTTCCGAATGCGGACAAAAAACAACTGCTGATTAACGCCGAGGCGGTCAAGCCGGTAGCATTTTTTGCACTCACCGATGCTGCCGGCAACGGTTTGAGAAAGCCCGACGCCAGCTACCTGGCCATGGAATATGCGGCGGAACAAACCGCCCTGCTCCTATCTGGCGCGGCTACCATCGATAACCTGCCGGTGCACGCTGGCCAAATCGCCTTTTTGGTACGCCAGCACAAAGATATGCTGGTCGCCCGCGCGGCGCTGGCAAGACGGAATATACGCAGTGTTTATGTGACGCAGGAAAGCGTCTTTCTGTCAGAGACCGCAGACGATTTGATGTTGCTACTGCAAGCGGTGAGTGAACCCAACAATGAACGCGCTATACGAACCGCCCTTGCCACCCGCCTGTTACAAGGGACGGTTTCTGAAATTATCGGACTTAAGCAAAACACTCAACAGCAAAACCTACTGGAAGAATTCAAAACTTACCATGATCTATGGGCCCGACTGGGGGTGGCGGCCATGCTGGAAGCCCTGGTGAGTGAACGGCGTCTCGCCCATAAATGGTTTGCCCAACTCGACGGCGAACGCCAAATCACAAATCTGCGACATTTGGCCGAGTTACTGCAAACCCGAGCGAGTATTGCGCCGGGCATGCATCGTCTGATCAAGTGGTTTAATCGTGAACGGCAGGCCGCCACCAGCACTCATGAAGAACGCCAACTGCGACTCGAGAGTGATCAAGACTTGGTGCAAATTGTCACGATGCACGCCGCCAAGGGGCTCGAATACGACATCGTGATGATTCCTTTGGCCGCCTTCGGGGCGGATGCTCGAAATGAATCTCCGCCGGTTCTGTTACATGAAGTAGACGCTGCTGACAACTTCACAACGGTGCTTGAATTGCGCAGCCTCGACGAGGTTAAACGGCAGGCTAGACGGGAGAATTTGACGGAAGAGATGCGCCTGTTATATGTGGCGCTGACCCGCGCCCGGTATCAGTGCTATCTGGGATTCCCGGTTTATGGCGCCAAATCGAAGGTGGGTGAAACCGCGCTGGGCAAGTTGCTAGGCCTCACCGACAATCAACCCGAGTTGGACGACATTGCGCGCCAGATCAACAACTTGCCTGCACCATTATTCGCGTTTCAGACGGTCACCAGTGTGCCGGTGTCGTTTATGCCACCCGCCACTGACCGCCGGCAATTGAACCCGCCCAATGCCGCACCAAGAGTCTATGATAGCTGGCGAGTCCACAGCTTTACCGGATTGTCCCACGCCCTAAGAACTCTGGACAACGGCACCACCGGCCACTACCTACCGGCGGGGTATCTGGATGATGACGAAAGTCAGCGCGACATAGACAGCACCCGCACCGGCACCCAACCCTTAGATCAATTCAGCTTTCCCGCGGGCCGCAAGGTGGGCATTGGCTTACACGCCTTGCTGGAGCAACTGGACTTTAATGCCAGTGACGCCAGCAAACAGGCCGCCATAGAGCGTTGCATCACGCGTCTAGGCTTCGTCAGCAATAAAGTTGAACTGGAATCTGCCTTAGGGGTCTGGCTCGAACATATACTGCAGACCCCCTTGTTTGGTGCGAACACGGTGCCAAGCGAGGAAGTCGAAGCCACGACTTTTTGCTTGCAGGATGTTGCCCAGCAAGATTGCTTGAACGAACTGGAATTTCACTTCCCCGTCAACACCGACGAGGCATTGATTAACACCTTGATAGCCAACGGCTACTTGAAGCCGGGCGTGGTTCTGGCCCGCAACAAAATCCGCGGTATGATGACCGGCCTGATCGATCTGGTGGTTCGTCATGAGAACCGCTACTACGTCATGGACTACAAATCGAACCACCTTGGCAACAGCCTGCCAGACTATTCGCCAAAGGCGTTGCAGCAGGCGGTCACTGAGCATCAATACGACTTACAATATCTGATTTATACGGTGGCCCTGCACCGTTATCTCGGCCAGCGCCTGCCTGACTATGAATATACCAGCCATTTTGGCGGCGTCGGTTATCTGTTCCTGCGCGGCATGCACAAGGACAGAATTCAGAGCGGCGTGTTTTTTGATCGCCCCGACGCGGGCCTGATTCAGCAGCTCGACCAGATCTTTGG
>JABMOJ010000024.1 GCA_013204195.1 SAR86 cluster bacterium | reverse complement strand
GGCATAGATACGGTTATCAGTGCCTATGGTTTAACTGAATCCTGCGGCCTTGTTACCATGTGTCATAGTGAAGATAGCGCCAAACTTATCGCCACTACGTCTGGGCAAGCTTTGCCTGACACCGAAGTACATTGTATGGACAGTGCCGGCAAACTGCTTGCCGCCGGTGAAACCGGCGAGATCGTCGTTCGAGGATTTAATGTCATGCGCGGTTACTTTAATGATCCGCAAGCCACAGCCGATACGATCGATGCGGATGGCTGGCTACATACAGGTGATATCGGCGTCCTCGATGACAATGGTTACCTGACCATAACTGATCGACTCAAAGATATGTTTATCACCGGCGGCTTTAACTGCTATCCCGCTGAAATTGAGAACATTCTTGGTACCCATGCCGACGTTGTGATGTGTGCCGTGATTGGCATTGCCGATGAGCGCCAGGGTGAGGTTGCCATGGCCTGGGTCGTACTGACGCCCGGATCGAGTCTCACTGCCGAGGCACTGATCACATGGAGTCGCACCCATATGGCCAACTTTAAAGTACCCAGAAACATACGATTCGTGACTGAACTGCCGCTCAACGCGTCTGGCAAGGTACTTAAGAACGAGCTTCGAATTGCTGCGCAGACCGCCGCTAGCAGCGCGGCGAAAGTACCTCTCAACTAGCGAAATGTCTAATGCAGCCAACATTCAATATAGGCTAATGCCTTTAATTTACGCCTTTACAGCAAGGAATTACCCATGAGCATTCACAGTCTTGGCTACATCGGCGTCAACTGCCGTGATCCCCAAAAATGGCAAACTTATGGCACCCAGGTGCTGGGAATGGAAGACGTCACCGCACGTATCGGTGGTCCCGACATCTATCTGAAGATGGACGATCGGCCGTTTCGTATCATCGCGCAACAGTCTGACACCGACAGCTTTGGCTTTTGCGGCTGGGAAACCAGCAGCCGAAGCAACCTGGAAGCAGTAGTGGCGAAATTAACCGCTGCGAATATTGAAATCAGTCAGGGCAGCAAAGCCGACAAGGCCGCGCGCCAAGTTACCGAACTGGTGCACTTTACCGACCCAGCAGGTAATCGCCACGAACTCTTCTACGGCCCAATCTCGGACTTTAAGCAAATGGTATCACCGGTGGGCGTTAGTGGTTTCGTCACCGGCGATATGGGCTTCGGTCACATCGTTCTGCCAGCGCCGAACTTCGATGCTACCACCACTTTTTTTACCGAAGTACTCGGCTTTGGTTTATCCGACTTTATGAACATTCGGTTTAGCCCCGATCCCGCCGAACCCATCAAACGCCTTTGGTTTATGCACTGCAACGAGCGTCACCACAGCCTCGGCTTATTCGAGATGGAGATGCCCTCTGGCTGTGTTCACGCCATGGTTGAAGTGGCATCAATAGACGAAGTGGGCAAGTGCAATGACCGGCGCATAGCCAACGACATCCAGCTGGCTGGCACCCTGGGTCGCCACGCCAACGATCATATCGTGTCTTTCTATATGCGCTCACCATCTAACTTTGATATTGAGTACGGTACCGAGGGTCGGCGAATCAAGGACTGGAGCAACTACACTGTGTTCGAGAGCACCGCCGTGAGCTTTTGGGGTCATGACTTCAGTGTTGGCCAGCAATAAGCTGCCCGCGACGACGGTATAACGACTAACAAGTGATCGAGGAACGAAAACCCTGCATCTGCCTAATACAAACGGGGTATGACCCAAGGCCGCGTTCTTGCGACGATAGGATCCATAGTCAGTGACACGATTGGTTCGGGAGAAACCTGATGCAGGAGTTTGACAGCAGAGCACTTCGCGACGCGTTCAGCGGGTTTTCCACTGGCGTCACGATTATCACGACGCTCGACAGCGATTCTGTGCCAGGGGCGCCCCCACGCCCCGTGGCTATGACAGCCAACAGCTTTTCTTCCGTGTCCATGGACCCACCGCTCTTGCTATGGAGTATCGATAAACGGGCGCAGTGCTTTAACGCCTTCAAGCAGGCTCGGTATTTTGCCGCCCATGTACTACACAGTGGTCAGCAAGCAGTATCGAATCTGTGTGCGACGCGCGACGCCGACAAATTTTCTGATACGCCTTGGCACGCCGGCTTGTCAGGCATTCCGATTCTGGATGAATATCACATCTGCTTTCAATGCGAGATAGAGCATCGTTATGCCGGCGGTGACCATCAGATCATCGTCGGCCGAGTACTGTCATTTGATAACCGCGCGACTGCCCGCCAGACGGAACCGTTAGTTTTTTATCAAGGAAAATACCATGAGGTCGCCCAGGTCCAGAGTCGAGTCAGTGGCTAAACTGCTCCGACCCGAGATCTCAGCTCAAATTAGCCGCAAGAACACTTTCACTTATTGAATTGAAGAGGCAAAAATCATGCATACGTTGACACCCAAAGTGCTGGACATTGTCAGAGACAATGCGGAAATAAGTCGTCAGAACCGGCAAATCGCCGCTGAGTCGGTCACGGCACTGAAGGAATGTGGCTTTTTACGCATGTTCTTGCCTAAGTCCCTCGGTGGCTTAGAAACCACACCACAGGCCTTTTTTGAAGACCAAATTGCACTCGCCGAGGTAGATATGAGCACCGCCTGGATTGCAGGTATTATCGCGGTCCACGCCTTTCAAATAGCCTTAATGGACGAACGAGCTCAGGCTGACGTTTACCAAGATAACCCCGACACGCTGGTGAGCAGTTCTTACAACCCGGTTGGCGCCCAGGTCGAAGTTGTGGACGGCGGCTTTATGCTCAGTGGCCGCTGGGGCTGGAGTTCAGGCTCGGGGCATTGCGACTGGGCTTTGCTCGGCGGCATCATCAAAGGCGAAGGCTATCGTACCTTTCTGGTGCCTCGCAGCGACTACGAAATCGAAGATGTTTGGTTTGTCATGGGTCTGCAGGGCACTGGCTCTAACGACGTTGTGCTGGCCGAACCGGTGTTTGTTCCGAGCTACCGCACGCACAAGCAAACAGATGGTTTCAGCAGCCAGAACAATCAACCCAACCCAATGTATAACCTGCCATGGGCACAAGCCTTTATACGCATCGTCAACACGCCGGCTATCGGGGCACTGAAGCATGCCCTGACGTTGTTTATTGACAGTCGCAACAGTGCCAGTACAGACCCAACCAAATTGGCCGGTGATATAGAGACTCAAACCCGAGTTGCCAAGGTTAAAAATATTATCAGCGAATGTGAAACCACACTGTTCAGTACCTTTAACAGCATGGCTCAATGTAATTGGCAGCCAAGCATTGAAGACAGAGTCTTATATCGATATCAAGCTAGCTTGGTGATTGACAAGTGCATCGATGGCATAGACACCCTCTTTGACGTCGCTGGAGGCCGTTCCGTCTTTACCAACCATCCGTTGCAGTTAATCTGGCATGACATTCATATCGCCCGCTCACATGTCGCCAACAGCCCGGCAAGTTTTTCCAGAAATCTGGGCAGCGTATTGCTCGGGCTCGACAACACTGACTTATTTATTTAGCCCCGAGGCCAACATGACCAGACCCTTGCCAGAAGGACAATATGCCGAGCTAAGCAACGGCATGCGCTTGCACTATATCGACTCAAAACCGGTCCAGGGTACGCCTATTGAGACCCTACTGTTCATTCAGGGCAGTGGTCCCGGGGCTAGTGGTTGGAGCAACTTCCAACACAATATCCCGGCCTTTGTCGCGGCGGGTTATCGCTCTATCACCATCGACCTACCAGGTTATGGGTTTAGTGGTAAGCCCACCGATGCCATCTACAGTCTCGACTATTTTGTGAACTACCTGCATGAATTGGTTGATCTGCTGGAAATTCCACGGCTCACGTTGATAGGCAACTCTCTCGGCGGTGCAATCGCCATGGGATTTGCGTTACAACATCCGACACGAACAACACGGCTGATACTGATGGCCGCTGGCGGCCTCGAAGAACGGGAGGTCTATTTTGCCACCAAGGGCATCCAGGCGATGGTGAAATATCCCATGGGCTCTGCGGAATTCACCAAAGATGTGTTGCGCCAACTGCTGAGCCTGTTAGTGTACGATCCGGTGCATGTTACCGACCAGTTGGTCGACGAGCGTTGGCAGGTACTGCAACTTCAAAATCCGCAAGTTCTGGCCAGCATGCAAATACCGAATCTTGCCGACCAGTTACCCAAGCTGACCGTGCCCGTGCTAGCATTCTGGGGTACGGGCGACCTGTTTTGCCCCGTATCGGGCGCCCAAATTCTGGCTAACCACTGTACCAATGCGCAGATTCATACGCTCACAGGCTGTGGCCATTGGGTCATGGTGGAGCACACCGACTACTTCAATCGGCAGTGTTTGGACTTCCTTACCCATACCCCCGTATAAATACCGACAGGCCAATATTACACCATGCAACTAACCACCGAAGCCAACGCCGCCATCGCCCGTCAGCTGTACGATGCCATGCGGTCTATGCAAACCATCGCCCCACTAACAGAGAGCCACCCGAGCATCACTATCGAGGATGCCTATCACATCTCTCGAGAGATCTTACGGCTCAGACTGAGCCTCGACCACGAGCAACTGGTAGGCAAAAAAATCGGCGTGACCTCTGCCGCGGTACAAGAGATGCTCGGCGTATTTCAGCCAGACTTTGGTTTTTTGACGGATAAAATGGCCTGTGCAAACGGCGCCGACATTCCTGTGGGCGGGCAGCTTATTCAGCCACGAGCAGAAGGTGAAATTGCCTTCCGCCTGCATTCTGATCTGCGCGGCCCTGGCATCACCGAAGCTGATGTATTGGCAGCGACGGCAACCATCATTCCTTGTTTTGAGATTGTCGATTCACGGATCGACGATTGGCGTATCGCCATTCAGGACACCGTCGCCGACAACGCCTCCTGTGGTGTCTTTGTCCTTGGTGACCAAGAACTTGATCCCACCGGCATTGACCTGGCGGCACTGGACATGTGCGTCTACAAAAACGAGAAACTCATCAGTCGCGGCCAGGGCTCAGCTGTTCAGGGCAATCCTTTGGCGGCGGTCGCCTGGCTGGCGAATACTCTTGGTGCTTTCGACATACCCTTGCTTGCCGGCGAGATCATCCTGTCAGGCTCGCTGGTACCCTTGGCACCGGTGGTAGCTGGCGACAAAATGCACCTGACACTCAGTAGCGCTGGCGTCCAAATCGGTAGTGCCAGCTGTAATTTCATAGAATAATTTCAGCCATTATTTGCAATCCCAGATCGGCACTTTAGCCACTTGAGACAACCCTGGAAAACCGTTATGAACAAAAAAATGCGTGCTGCGATCATCGGCCCAGGCAATATCGGCACTGACCTGCTAATGAAGGCCATGCGCAGCAACTGGATCGAACCTGTCTGGATGGTAGGCATCGACGATTCCCCAGGCATTCAGCGAGCTCGAGACTTTGGCATGCACGTCACCACCTCAGGTGTCGACGGGCTAGTACCCCATGTCCTCGCCGATAACATCCAGATCGCCTTTGACGCCACGTCTGCTTATGTGCATGCCGAAAACTCGGCCAAGCTAACAGCCTTGGGCGTCATCATGATCGATTTAACACCCGCGGCTATTGGCCCTTACTGCATTCCGCCAGTCAACCTAACCAGCCTGCTAGCCTCTGGCGTCAAAGACAATGTGAATATGGTCACCTGCGGCGGCCAAGCTACCATTCCACTGGTTGCCGCTGTCAGCCGAGTGCAGCCAGTCGCCTATGCAGAGATCGTCGCGACAGTAGCGTCTGCCTCGGTAGGCATGGGCACGCGCGATAACATCGACGAATTCACTCGCACCACCGCCAGCGCTATCGAAAAAGTAGGCGGCGCCCAACAAGGCAAAGCCATTATCATTATCAACCCCGCCGAACCGCCCCTTCTGATGCGCGACACAGTCCACTGTCTGACTGTCGACACCCCTGAACAGGCGGCCATCACTGCGTCATTTGAGGCGATGATCATCGAAGTGCAGAAATATGTACCGGGTTACAGAATGGTTAACCTGCCCATCTTCGACGGCAATCGGGTCACCATCTCCGTAGAGGTTGAGGGCCTAGGCGACTTTTTGCCGAAATACTCTGGCAATCTCGACATTATGACGGCCGCCGCCCTGCGTACGGCAGAGATGCTTGCGCAAAATCTGCAAACGGCCTAACTAAGCCGGCGAGCCAAAATACGCTATAAATCACCAACAAATCACCAAGACCCACTACTAAAGAGCGCCCCCTATGGACCTAGTCGGAAAAGCCGTAACCTTGCACGACATGAGCCTGCGAGACGGAATGCATCCCAAGCAGCATCAAATTTCCATCGATCAGATGATCGATGTCGCAGCAGCGCTCGATGCCGCCGGCGTGCCATTGATAGAGGTTACTCACGGCGATGGCCTGGGTGGCGCCTCGGTCAACTACGGTTTCCCCGCCCACAGCGACGAGGCTTATCTGAACGCCGTGGTGAAGACCGTAAAAAACGCTAAAATTTCCGCGTTATTGCTGCCAGGTATCGGCACAGTGGATCATCTGCGCATGGCTGCAGCTTGCGGCGTCAGCACCATTCGCGTAGCCACTCACTGTACCGAGGCGAATGTCTCCCGCCAACATATCAACCTAGCTCGTGACATGGGCCTCGACACCGTTGGCTTTCTGATGATGGCGCATATGGTTGAGCCCGAACAACTTTTGGCGCAAGCCAAATTGATGGAGTCCTACGGCGCCAACTGCATCTATTGCACTGACTCTGCTGGTTATATGCTCGCCGAGGATGTGACTGCGCGCATTTCATTACTTCGACAAGAATTACAGCCGGAGACCGAACTTGGTTTTCATGGTCATCACAACCTGGCATTGGGCGTCAGCAATTCGTTGGCAGCTTTGGCAGCAGGTGCCAATCGTATCGATGGTTCCGCAGCTGGCCTGGGAGCCGGCGCCGGTAATACACCCTTGGAAGTCATGGCCGCGGTTCTTGATCGTATGGGCGCCGTTACTGGCGTCGACATTTTCAAATTAATGGACGCCGCTGAAAACCATGTAGTACCCATCATGGATGAGCCAGTTCGACTCAGCCGGGATGCATTAATCTTGGGTTACGCCGGTGCTTACTCGTCCTTTCTGCTGTTCGCCAAGCGCGCCGAGATCAAATACGGGGTTGCCTCCCATGAAATACTGCTGGAAATGGCCAGACGAAAGACCGTCGGCGGCCAGGAAGATTTGATTGAGGAGATTGCCTATAACATGGCCCAGGCACAAGCTCGGTAAACCTACTCAAGACTAAGGAAGCGTTGTCTTTACGGGTAATTAATCTTCGCTGGGCAACCATCAGTAGATAGCCTATAGTAAATTTTTCCGGTCAGACTCTGCCAGTCATATCGTCAAGCTAGGTACGCATGGCAGTCAGTCAGGTTCAGAACACGATTGCCGCGCGACCGCATGCCATGGAAAAATCCAAGAAAAATCGACCCGCCGTCACATAGAAAAGGTTGTAAGCAGGCCATGTTGAAGGATCTCACGCTATCGACGTTTGGTACGCTGCTAGGCTATTTGTACGATGGCCATATTCAGGAAGACCCCTATAGTAAATTCCTTCAGCTGATTCGCGAAATACTCGACTTGAACTTTTCGTCTATGACGCTTCGCGAACCGGTAGGCGACGATGGCGGGCTGCTGTTTATCTCCTGCGATTCACTGCAAAAGACCTTCATTGATGATCACGAAAACCCCTACACAGACCGCTACTACACCTCTAACCTGATGACCAACTTACCTTGGGGTCAAGTGGTGACTCTCGACGAATGTATTCCTTACGACACGCTGGTAACGAGCGAGCTGTACACCATCTGTATGCAGCCAATAAACATTTACCATATGGCAGGAATGGACCTACGCAATGCCAACGGTCAGCGTTTCACTATTCGATTTTGCCGGCCGATGGAGGCGGAGAACTTTTCGCAACCAGAGAAAGACTTTCTGGCTGAGTTAGCGCCGCACATTCAGCGCGCCGTGGCCAATGGCATGCAGCTGATACAGCTCGACAGCGAACGGAAGATGTTCTCCAAGACCATCTCGGGCATGTCCATCGGCATCATCACGCTCGATGAGCGAGGCCGGGTTATCAACAGTAATTTTGCAGCCGACGAGCTGCTGAAGGATAAGGACGGAATTTATATCGCTCGCGATCAGCTGCACCTCACGAGCCCAACCGCAAAGCGCAAGTTGAACGAATATATCACGCTGGTCATCGACGCCCAGCGTAATCAGGAACAGCCGCCGGTGAACGCCATGGCCGCTGAGCGGCCGTCCGGCAAAGCTGATCTCGAAATTTTAATCAAACCGCTGCTGGTCAACAAATCGGTTGAATCATCCCAAACACCGCACCTTATGGTGTTCGTCAGTGATCCTGGCAAGAAATACGAAATTGATATCAGAATGCTGACGTCTTTGTATCACCTAACTCGCTCCGAAGCGATGCTAGCCAAACATTTGGCAGCCGGCGAAACCCTAGACCAGAGCGCCTCAAATCTTGGCATTGCACGCAATACTGCGCGAGCGCAGCTGCGCGCAATATTCGCCAAAACCGGAGTGACCCAGCAATCGATGTTGGTGAGCCTTATTCTGAAAAGTCTGGCGACCTTCTCTTAGCCGGTCTCAAAAACCTGGCTGAAGCCCTAAATATAAGGTGGGTGGATAGTGGCGGTATTGTCTACACAAATTGCCGCACCGTTGACATGAAGTGAGTCGTCGGAG
The DNA here is from genome assembly GCA_013204195.1 of SAR86 cluster bacterium. Lineage (GTDB taxonomy): Bacteria > Pseudomonadota > Gammaproteobacteria > Pseudomonadales > Azotimanducaceae > UBA4582. Next base: position 930 of record JABMOJ010000024.1, on the reverse strand, counting down.
GCCAAAAACAATAGCACATTCGCCACTGCCTGAGGTTCACACAAAAAGGGCACGGAGCGCATAGCGGCCTCCCGCGCCAGGGGCTGCATAACCCCGGCAATTTCTCGAACCATATCGGTGTTAATGCCATCGGGGTGCACCGAGTTGCAGCGCACACCATTGCCGGCCTGCTTGCAATAGACCGCGGTACTCATGGTCAGGCTACGAACCGCAGCCTTGGCGGCAGCGTAGGCGGTAAATTGTGGCATACCCATCAGCGCCGACGAAGACGACATATTGACTATCGAGCCCCCGCCACTGGCAGCCATCATGGCCAGTAAGGTGTTAACACCGAGAAACACGCTCTCGGCATTGACGCGCATCAGTGCTTGCCAGCCTGCCAGCGTCTCGGTCAGCGGATCGGCACTCCGCAAAATCGCGGCGTTGTTGATTAAAATATCGAGACCCTGATCAAGTTTTTCCAGGTGCTGGCGCAATGCTAGCCAATCTGCCTGAAGACTGACATCTTGACGAAAAAATGTCGCGCCGATCGCCGTAGCGGTGCTCTTACCCGCCGCCGCATTAATATCAGTGATGATGACTTTGGCACCCTCGGCCACTAAACGCTCGGCAATTGCTCGGCCCACACCTCGGCCACCACCGGTGACTACAGCCAGCTTGTTCTGCACGCGTAGACTCATATAGACCCCGCCATCAACCATCGAGCGACGATCAAAAGGGCAGACCTGCATCGATGTTGTGAATCGCCGGATCGGGGGCGGGCATATTCTGGGTTAGGTGAACACCATTTACTTGCTGCTGGATGTCTTTGGCGCCATCAAGGGTGGCATAGAATTGAGAATACCAAAGTCGGCCGATACGAAACGGGCCATCAGTCTTGAGTTGCATAATCTGTACTGCCGGGCGTTTATTTTGCCAGATTTGGAAGTC
>JABMOJ010000344.1 GCA_013204195.1 SAR86 cluster bacterium | reverse complement strand
GCTCCCGGTCGTGAGTTACAAATACGATAGTGCCTTGAAACTCCAGCATCACTTCCTGCAGCCATTCTATGGTTGGAATGTCCAGATGGTTAGTCGGCTCATCCAGCAACCAGACGTCTGGCTCGGTTACCAACGACTTGGCAATAGCCACCCGTTTCAACCAACCACCAGAGAGGTTAATCAATTTTTCATCTGGCGGGAGTTTCATGCGCTGCAGTACTGACTCGACTCGATGGTGCAGTACCCAGCCATCAATAGCTTCGATCTGGGTTTGCAACTGAGCCATCCGCTCTAGGGTATTATCGTCAAAGGTACCCAGCGATATTTGGGCATATTCCGTAAGAAGCTCACCAGCCTCACTGAAGGCAGAGGCCACCGCGGCGAAAATCGTTGTATCATCACCGGCCGGTAGGTCCTGCTCAAGCGTTGAAAAACTTAAGGCTTTTTCCCGCCAAATATTGCCTTCATCTGCCAGTACTTCACCACATAGCAGTCTCATCAAGGTACTCTTGCCGCTACCGTTGCGGCCTGTCAGACAAACCCGCTCGCCTTTGGCGATATTGAATTCGACGTGATCAAGGATAGTGTCGGTGCCGAAATGGACACTGACATTTTTTAGACTGGCTATAGACATAATAAACTCTGGTGAAGCGACTGAGGGTGAACGACCAAGACGGCGTTAGGCCTGGCTCTCTAAGATGGGGCCAAAAGACAGTTTTTCATTAGGCATCAGAGGATTTATTGGCATCAAACGCTGCAAGCTGCGCCGCTGAGGCTGGCGCTTGGTGCAACGCCTTCCATTCTGCGTAGGGCATACCGTAAACTATGCGCCTTGCCTCTTCATAATCAAGCGCAATTCCTTTATCCTCTGCCGCCGCTTTATACCACTTACTGAGACAATTTCTACAGAAGCCGGCGAGATTCATTAAGTCGATGTTCTGTACCTCTGGATGGGCATCAAAATGCGCTACCAGGGTGCGAAATGCAGCGGCTTCCAGTTCTAATGTGGTTTGCGGATCGATCGATTGTGGCGCTGTAGCGTTAAGCTCGCTTGTTTGCTTATCCATGATCTGTTGTTCTCCATAAAACATTTATACGCGATCACTTGGTGATCGCGATCTTTTCAGCACGACGGGGTGAGCACAGCCAACGCTGCCCCTGACATTTAAAAGGCGAACACAGTACCCCATGAATGAATTTAGACTCGATCAAAAATGGATCAGTACCGCAGAGCCCGAACTTGGCATGGGCCGGGTCACCGAGGTCAGCACCAGGACCGTCAGTCTGAGATACGACCGAGTGAGTGAAGATCGGACCTATGCAAGCCAGAAAGCGCCACTCGTCAGGGTTAAGTTCAATATCGGCGACCTAGTCACCAGCAACGCTGATATTACCATCAGTGTCTCCTCGATCGAAGACAAAGACGATCTATTGACCTATTCCGGCCCGATTCAAGGTGGCGAAGAAGATCAAGCTCTTGGTACCATCCACGAAACCGCGTTGGATCCCAATGTAAGATTCAGCAAGCCCGAAGATCGACTGCTGACGCATCAGTTGGATGACAATGCCTGGTTCAACCTGCGTTACGACACGCGGCATGCCCTTGCAGATCTGGCTGTAGCACCGTCTCGCGGCCTCTATGGCCCGCGGGTCTCGTTGATACCGCATCAGCTGTATATTGGCCATGAAGTCGCCCGGCGTTTTGCGCCGCGGGTACTGCTCGCAGATGAGGTCGGGCTAGGCAAGACTATTGAAGCGGGTTTGATCATTCACCAACAACTGATCACCGGTCGGGCCAGTCGCGTTTTAATCATCGTGCCACCGGCCCTGAGCTTTCAGTGGTTTGTAGAGATGATCCGGCGCTTCAATCTACACTTCACCTTGCTCGATGAGGAGCGCTGCCAGAACATCGTCGCCGACAACGCGCCCGCAACGAGTCCCGACGAAGCCGTGGCCAACCGGTACAACCCGTTCGAAGCCCAGCAACTCATGCTCTGTCATCTGGATTTGTTCATCGACAATCCAAAACGTCTGGAACAGGCCCTTGCCGCCGATTGGGATCTAGTGGTGGTCGACGAGGCGCATCATCTGCAATGGTCCCCAGAGCAGGCAAGCCCGGCTTATACTGTCGTGGAGCGTATCTCAAATATTGCCAACGGCCTGTTGCTGCTCACCGCCACGCCAGAACAACTGGGACGCCTAGGCCACTTTGCCCGATTGCGACTGCTAGACCCCTCTCGCTACTATGACTATGAACAGTTTCTCCTCGAAGAAACTCACTTTACTGAGGTTGCAGAACGGGTTGCGGCTCTACTGGACAGCCGCGGAGCGAAACAAACTCAAGCTCGCACCGCGCTCAGAGCCTTGCTCGGCGAAGCTGGCCAGGATCTCGACGACGCCGAGCTTATCGATGCCGTATTAGACCGCCATGGCACCGGCCGGGTACTGTTCCGTAATGTCCGCGCTTCCGTTAAGGGTTTTCCACAACGGCTTGCGCTACCGTACCCACTGACGCTCAAACCCGGCATCAGTGCCAGCATCGGCTACTTCCCTGAGGCCGACCTACCCGATTGGACTCGCTGTGACCCGCGTATTCCATGGCTAACGAACTTGCTCGATAGCCATCCAGACGACAAGTTTCTGCTGATTTGTGCTCACCAACAAACCGTCCTAGATCTTGAGCAGCGACTGGCCACACTGTTGCCGATTCGCACCACCGTGTTTCACGAAGGCCTCGATCTGGTAGCCAGAGACCGGGCGGCAAACTACTTTGCCGAAACGGACCGTGGCGCGCAATTGATGATCTGCTCGGAAATCGGTAGCGAGGGTCGAAACTTTCAATTTGCCAGTCATCTGGTGTTGTTCGATTTACCCCTCGGCCCGGATCAATTGGAGCAACGGATAGGCCGTCTCGACCGCATCGGCCAGGCGCAGGACGTTAAAATCCACATCCCCTATATTGAAGGCTCAGGCACTGAGCGACTCTATCAATGGTACGCTAAAGGCCTGAACCTCTTCTGCGGTCCGAATGCAGTGGCCCAAAGTATCTTTGATGAGCTGATCCACGAGTTTGCCACGGCAGATTTCGATGAGTTCCTGCAACGTTCTGCGGCCCTTAACGCTGAGCGGCTGAGTTTACTGCAACAAGGCCGCGATCGACTGTTAGAGCTGAACTCTCATCGACCGAGCGTTTCTGCAACTATCGTCTCTGACATCCAGCAACACGGCGGCGGTCAGTCGTTGGCGAAATATATGGAGCGCTCGTTCAGCCTGTTCGGCCTGGAGTCAGAATTCCTGGGTGATCAGGTGTTACTGGTCAAACCTGGGGATACCATGGTTCGACATGTCTCCGTCAGTGCCGAAACTCAGGATCATTTTCATTACCCGGAACTGCCTGAAGACGGCCTGCGAATTACCTATGACCGAGACACGGCCCTGGCGCGTGAAGATGTCTTGTATCTCACCTGGGAACACCCTTTGGTGCAGCAAGCCATGGATATCGTCGCCACCGACACCAATGGCAACAGCGCCATGATCGCCGTCAAGCATCCTGAGTTACCCGCAGGCACACTGTTGCTTGAGACCCTGTTTATCGCCGACTGCGTCGCGCCAGCGTACTTAATGGCTGACCGCTTTCTGCCTCCCGCCGTGATTCGGGTCGTGATTGAGCCCAATTTCGCGGACATTAGTGACACACTGGCCTGGACCGACTTCGACGCCGAACAACTGTCAGTATCAACCGGAGCGCTGCAAGGCATTCTAGAATCTCAGCGCGCTGGCATTAAAAGCATGCTGGAGGCGGCTAAACGTCAAGCTCGAACGCAATGCCAAGCCCTTAGAGAGTCCGCACGAGCGCGCGCTGAAACCCTCTTAGACGTTGAGATCAAACGACTCACGGCATTAAAGGGTCTAAATGATAATGTCAGGCCGGAAGAGATTAGCCACCTGCTGGAAACTCGTCGCTTAACCCTCGAAGCTATCGATCAGGCTGATATCAGACTAGATTCCATTCGAGTGATCGTAGCTGCTTGACCCGCTGGTACCGTCTGAGGTCAAAGGTTGTAATGCAGAACGCAGAATTCAGTGGGCTGATGCCGTGGCGCGCCTAACGCTTCGCCGCATCGGCCCGGGTGATCGCCAGCAATTCCAGCTCATCTGCACTGGCCTGCCGAACTTCGACGATTTTTAATTCGAAATGAAAGGTCACCCCTGCCAGCGGGTGGTTGCCATCGATCGTGATGCCTTCGTCTTCCACCTCCACCACGCGCACCACTTCGGCTTCGGTACCAGAACCCACCTGGAAAATCATGCCGGGCTGCAGGTCTTCAACATTCGCCTCAATCGTTTCAAAGGACACGGTTCTGATCAGTGACCGTTGCGGAAAACCATAAGCATCACCAGGCTCAATGGTCACCTTGAATTCATCACCTTCAGCACGGCCAGTGACCGCTTTCTCGAGACCAGGCATCATCGTCTCATCACCTTCAATAAAGGCGAGCGCAGAGCCGCCCTCTGAGGAGTCAACCACCTCGCCCTCGGCGTTAAACAAACTATAATCAACCCGGTAAAACATCACCATGGACTCGGCTCCATTGAAAAACACTCGACTTAGCAGCAGCCGACTGATCCAGGCGCCACCGTAAAGCGCGCAGTATAGTCTATTTCACGGGCCTGCCAGTAGAGATTCCCAGGCTTCTCGCTGTTGTGACCAGTCAAGATAAGTCACATCCGGCGCCACCGGCAACTGGCCGCCGAAGCGCGCTGCTGCGATGCCCATCAACATGTCCAGGGCACCGGCCTGGTCCGCATAACGCCAGGTTACGGGAATGAAGTCTTGATAGGCCAATGCGTCAGGCACTACCGGTAGACACCCTGCGGCAATGGCCTCCAGCACCGCAATACCCTGGAACTCATGGATCGCTGTTGAGAGCACCACATGGGCTGAGTGCAGCAACGCAATATAGTCTGCACGAGACGCTATATAGCCGCTCGCACCGAGACGACCGGCGTCACTGAGGAGCGTTCGAACGCGCACCAAAGCTGGCGGTATATGGCGAAAGGACTGACCAATCAGATGAAACTCAAAGTTCAGATCAGAGGCCAATAACAGGGTAACCAGATCCAAGAGCTCATCCACACCCTTGTCGTACTCCCAACGATGATTCCAGACAATGGATAAGCGAGCTGCACCTCGAGTAGGCGCCTGGACAAAACTGTCGGACCATAATGGTACCGGTAAAACCCTGGCCTTTCGTCTGAGCTTGTCGGCTAAGCCTGCCGGCACATGGTCTGGCAACCGCGTCAGCAATTGTTGCACTCCGGCCAGAAACGTCGACTGATTGAACAAGGAATTGAACACCAACTGATCAGCAGCCAACGCGGCATACAAACTGGTCATCTGTCGCTCAACTTGATGCTGGGTATCACCCTGCTCCGGATAGGCAAATTGATTCTCATGAAAATAGAGCAGCGATCTGATGCCGGCCAGCGCTGGTCGCATGCCCACCAGGGCCGACAAATCTGTCATGGACGTCGCGACAATCAAGTCCCAGTCGCCGTCGAGTCGTGAGTCAAATGCTAACGACAAGCTGTTGCCTCGAAAGCGCCAACTGAAATATCGGGCCGGCAACGTCACGATGGTAAAATCATGCTGAACGAATTGTGCCACTAGACCTGAGTACCAGTAACGGTGGCTAATCGCATCATAAGGTGACAACAAAAGTATTTTCATAAATGAAAGGGTACCCGTAATCCTGGCGCTTTGTGTAGAATACCGCCCCAATTAAGGTTTAACGGAATATTTATGTCGGCGATGGTCATTGTAGGAGCGGGACAAGGGGCTGGACAAGCTGCGGCGAGTTTTCGGCAGGAAGGTTACGAAGGCGAGATTATCATCCTGGGTGACGAGGCATTTCCCCCCTATCAACGCCCGCCGCTGTCGAAGCAATACCTCTCAGGGGAATTACCCTTAGAAAGAGTCTTTGTCAGACCTGAAAAATTCTACGTCGACAGAAATATTGACTTGCGTACCAATACTCGTGTGGCGAAGATCGACACCAGCAGCAAAACCGTCACCACCGCCGACGGCGACACCATCGCCTATGAAAAATTGATGATCGCCACCGGCAGTCGACCACGCAAGCTCAGCATTCAGGGCTCCGACCTACCTGGCATTCATTATTTACGTACCATCAGCGATGTCGACGGCATCAGCGCTGCCATGAAAACTGCAAAGAAAGTGGTCATCGTCGGCGGTGGTTATATAGGTCTTGAGGTTGCCTCAGTGGCCGTAACCAATGGCCTTGATGTCACCGTGCTGGAAATGGAACAACGTATATTGCAACGGGTCACCACGCCCGAAATGAGCGCCTTTTATCATCAACTACACACCGGTCGTGGCCTGAAAATCCTCACCAACACCGCGGTCAGTGGTTTCAGCGGCGACGGCCATGTACAACAGGTTCTCTGTGGTGATAGCAGCATCGACGCCGACCTGGTGATTGTCGGCATCGGAATTATCGCGAATGTTGAACTGGCGCAAGAAGCCGGTATCGACTGTGACAACGGCATACTGGTAGACGATCACTGCCAGACTTCCGTGCCAGATGTCTATGCCATCGGCGATTGTACTAATCATCCCAACCCGATACTCGGGCGTCGCCTGCGGCTCGAGTCCGTGCCTAATGCACTGGAACAGGCCCGGGTGGCCACCGCTAACATGTGCGGTAAAGATAAAGTTTATGCCTCGGTACCTTGGTTCTGGTCAGATCAATACGAACTGAAATTGCAGATGGTCGGTTTTTCCTCGGACGGCGATACCCAGGTGATTCGAGGTGACATGAGCAAAAACGAATTCGCGGTCTTTTATTTGAAAGCCGGCGCCGTCGTGGCGGTCGATGCGGTCAATAGCCCTCGTGAATTCATGGTTTGCAAGCAACTCTACGGCAAGCCCGTTGATGTGGTGAAGCTGGCCGACCCGGAAACCGATTTGAAAACGCTGGTCTAAGGAAGCTGCAGGTCAATGGCACCAGAACTCGCCACACAAGATCCTGAACGTCATCAGGTCGACGCAAACAGCATTCGCCATGCTTATGCTGACCTGGCCCCCTTTATCGTCGACACGCCGGTGGTCTATTCAGCGACGTTCTCAGATATGGCCCGGTGCCAGGTCCTGTTCAAACTCGAAAACCTGCAGATGACAGGATCGTTTAAGGACCGTGGCGGACTGAACAAACTGCTGTCCTTGAGCCAGGCAGAACGGGCGCGCGGGGTTATTGCAGCGAGCGCGGGCAATCACGCTCAGGCGATCGCTTATCACGCTAAACGGCTGGGCATTTCAGCCAAGATTGTTATGCCGAAACCGAGTCCACTGGTCAAAATTCGGGCGACCCGACACTGGGGTGCGCACGTCATTCTCGAAGGCGAAACCTTTGACGATGCCTTCAACTACTCCCAGCAACTGGTTGAAACAGAGAATCGTATATATTTGCACCCTTTCGATGATCCCTACGTAATCGAAGGCCAAGGCACTATGGGCGTCGAAATTCTCGCCCATCATCTCTGCCAAGACCTCGACGCTATTCTTGTGCCTGTGGGCGGCGGCGGCTTGATTGCTGGGCTGGCAACCTACATTAAGCAAACCAGACCGGATATTCAGGTCATCGGCGTCGAAGAAAGTAGCTGCAACAGCATGTTTCAATCCAGGCAAGCGGGCGAAGTGGTTCAATTGGCATCACAACCCATTATTGC
>JABMOJ010000343.1 GCA_013204195.1 SAR86 cluster bacterium | reverse complement strand
TACTGGCAGCTGGCTTTGATCATCTAGATTATAGGTTAGCATCACGATATCGGTCTCTTCGACCACCAACAAGCCGGCGGCCACAGACTTGGTGGAAGCGCCTATCGCCTTGATATAACCCCGGCGTTTAAACCGATCCAGTTCAGCTAAAACCTCAGCGTGCTGCAGAATATCCAGGTCGTCATCGGCGCAATGAACCAGCACGATATCCAGATAGTCTGTTCGCAGCTGGCGCAGACTCGCCTCAAGACTGAGTCTGGTTGCCTTGGCAGAGAAGTCGTGGCTCGACTGCTGGCCTTGGTATTGTTCGCCAACCTTAGTGCAAATCACCCAATCGCCCCGAGAGCCGGGTAACAACTGACCCAGACGTTGCTCGCTGATGCCGTAAGCCGGGGCCGTGTCGATCAGGTTAATGCCTAGGGCGCGCGCCGTATCAAGCAGGACCGACACTTGATCGTCGTCAGGTAACTCGAAGGCCTGGGGATACTTGATGCCAGTATTGCGCCCGAGTTTTACGGTGCCAATACCCAGTGGCGAGACCTTCAGGCCGCAGGCGCCGAGCGCGCGCCACTGTTGAGGCTGAAACCCCATCAAAATGCTAACGCCCAGGGGGTCTTGCCGGGTTTCGCCGGGGATAATGACAAGGGTTCTGCGGCGCAACCGGCGGGTTTCAGGTCGATGGCTGCACAGACCTGATCGGCCAGCATGGGTGTCAGGGTTAGTTTGATGGGCCAACAGGTGATCGTGTTGTGGGACCGTTGGCAAAAGGGCGAATCAGGACGCTGAAGGTCGTTGGCCGGTTCTGCCCTGTCGACTCTTAAGGTGGCCCAGTCAGCGGCGGCCAAATCGATCCAAGGAAACAGGTCGTTAAGTTCTCGTCGAGCCTTGTCGATCTGGGCGCCTTCGCTTCGATCTACGCCGTCTTCGGCTAACTGGCCACCGAGATACCAGACATTGTCGCCGTCTTCGCAAGGGTGAGTGGTGATGGTCACCCGTGGTTTGGCGGCGGTGCGCAGACTCACTCCGTGGGCGTAGGCTGCGGGCAGCTGGCCCTTAACCATGACCTGCTGTAGCGGTCGGCGCTGCATGGTAATCGTCGTTTGATGGTCGTTAGCCAGCAGCGCGGCATTGCCGGCACCGGCACTTAGGATATAACAGTCAGCAGTCAAGATGCCGTGACCGGTATCAATGCCGGTCACCTCGCCGGTTGATGAGCGGATGAGTTCTGCCTGACACTGATAAATATGAGCCTGATAAGGGGCGGCCAAGGCGTTAACTAATGCGGGCGTATCGATGACCATATCCTGCAATTGATAGACGCTGCCGGAAAACTGCGGGTTGGCGAATAACGGGGGATAATCGCTCGATGCCAGGGCTGTGACGCGGCCGCGTACCGATTTGCTGCCGAAAAAAGCGGTCACTTTAGAGCCCAGGCTACCGTCGGAAAACAGGTAGTAGGCGTCGGACAGCGTGTTGACCCCCGCTAGTGGTAAGGGACCGCTGCCGGCCAGGCATTGCCGCCAAGTCTCGGGCATGTTGGCAATGGACTCGGAGGCTGGAGTGGTAAAACCGCCGAGAGCATATTTTATCCCGCCGTGGATCATGCCCTGGGAGGCGAAAGTTTGTGCCTGGCCGAGGGCTTTTTGTTCCAGCAAAACCACGGAATAGCCTAGGTTGCCGAGCACATTTAACAGCCATAAGCCGCTGATACCACCGCCAATAATGGCGATTTGCGTGTGTGGCTGATGAGTCATAACGCGAGTACTCAATAGAGGTGAAGCCAGTAATCATTCTGGTGTTAGATTATACCCCGAATTACCGTAGGTGGTTTAGGCGGGCGAATACCGATATCCTCCACCGGATTGCTCAGAGATAACAAGTCGTGATCAGAATTTTATATAGCCTCGTTTTTTACCTGGCAATACCGCTGGTATTGCTCCGGGTTTACTGGCGTTCCCGCAAGGAGCCGCGCTATAAAAAGGACCTGCGGCAACGGTTCGGGTTTTGCCCGCGTTTGGTCGGCGATAATTGGGTTTGGGTGCACGCGGTCTCGGCGGGCGAGAGCATCGCAGCAGTGCCGTTGATCAAGGAGCTATTGGCGGCTGGCCGTCAGGTCGTGGTGACTAGTATGACACCGACTGGTCGGGAGCAAATCGAGCGGTTGCTAGGTGATCAGGTGACCAGCTGCTACGCCCCCTATGATATGCCCGATGCGGTGATGCGTTTTTTACGCCGCAGTCGGCCGCAGGCGTTGGTCATTATCGACACTGAGTTGTGGCCTAATATGCTGCACTATGCGCACCGTCAGGGTATCAAAATACTCCTGGTCAATGCCCGCCTCTCGGCTCGCAGTGCCGCGGGTTATGGCCGCATCAAGGCCGTCAGTCAGGCGATGCTGCAAGCGATCGACGTGGTGGCAGCCCAGAGTCAGGAGCAAGGAGATCGGTTCGTCGAGCTTGGTTTGGTGCCGGAGCGTCTTCAAGTGACCGGCAGCATTAAGTTTGACGCGAGTCAGCCGAGTGATCTTGCTCAGCGAGCCGCGGAATTCAGGCGAATATTGGGCCGGCGACTGATTATTGTGGCAGGTAGTACTCATCCCGGTGAGGAACAGATGCTTCTGGATGCGGTGCGCCCGCTGATGCAGTCTCAACCGGACATCCTGTTGGTGCTAGCCCCCCGTCATCATTATCGGGCTGAACAGGTCGAGCGCCTGTGTCAAACCATGGGTCTGGTCACGGTGCGCCGCAGCGCGAATCTTAACTGCAGCCCTCAGACCCAGGTCTATCTACTGGACACCATGGGTGAGCTGGGCTATCTGTACCCTATTGCCGACATCACCTTTGTTGGTGGTAGTTTGGTGCCAGTGGGCGGTCATAACCCGATGGAGCCGGCAAGTCATGGTAAGCCCGTGATAATGGGGCAACATTTACGCAATATCCAAGACATTGCAGATCGATTTATCGCCAACGGCGGACTGCTTCGAGTGGAGTCCTCGACAGCATTAGCATCCAGTCTGGCATCTTTGTGTCAAGGTGCGGCGCAACGCCAGCGGCTGGGTGCGGCTGCGCTGCAGACAATGGCGGAGAATCGAGGTGCTCTGAAGCTGACGTTGCGGCTGATTGATGGCCAGCTAGGCGCATAAACCACGGACTTTCTGTGGTACCCTTTGGCGTTAACAGGCACCCATGATCGTCTCGACTTGAAGAATGTGAGTAAGGAAAATATGGAGCGGAGTAAATCACGGCGTTATGTTCCTGACCTGGTGTCAGATATGGCTGAATGTGATGCAAATTACATCCGCTTGCTGCGCCTGTTTCCCCATATGGCAGAGCAGGACGCGTTATCTTTTGGCGTTCAAGGTGCCACTCAAGTGACCAGTCTAGGTGCTATTCAAGGTATCACTGAAGATGGTGCGCGGATCGTCATGCAGATTTCCGAACGGTGCCCCTACACGACCATGTTGTCGGTTCAGGTCACCAGTGAAGACGATCAGCCCTGGGTCAAATGGCCGGTGCTGGAGGTGCGCATCTACCACGACATCAAGTCGGCTGAGGTGACGGGTTTTGAGCGGCACAGAAATTTCAGATATCGCTACCAAACGCCCAACCCGGATATGTTTCAACC
>JABMOJ010000342.1 GCA_013204195.1 SAR86 cluster bacterium | reverse complement strand
GCGCAAATACAGAAATTTGGTCGGGACGGCAGGATTTGAACCTACGACCCCCACACCCCCAGTGTGGTGCGCTACCAGGCTGCGCTACGTCCCGAAAAATCGATAAACTGGTGTTTTGCATCTCAAGGTAAGTCAGTGAAGACCGCGTCTGGAGGACGTCTTACCACGAAAGACGCGGATTCTAACTCATCTACATTTAGATGGCGAGAGATATGCTCGGAGGATTCTGTCAGGCCTTCAACACCCCTAAGACTTCTTCTAATTCAACGATCATCTGCTGGATGATCTGTTTGTACTGGGTGTTATCTTCGGCTTGGTCGTCGCCAGACATTCGTTGCCGTGCGCCGCCAATAGTAAAGCCCTGGTCATATAACAGGGCCCGGATCTGGCGAATCATGAGGACATCTTGGCGCTGGTAATAACGACGATTGCCGCGGCGTTTTACGGGCTTGAGCTGAGGAAATTCCTGTTCCCAATAGCGCAGCACGTGAGGCTTAACCGCGCATAGGCCGCTGACTTCACCAATGGTGAAATATCGCTTACCCGGGATCGGCGGTAATTCAGCGTTATGATCTGGGTCCAGCATAGGCTTCCACTTTGGCTTTGAGTTTTTGTCCGGGGCGGAATGTCACCACGCGACGCGCACTAATGGGGATTTCTTCACCGGTCTTGGGGTTGCGACCCGGTCGCTGGCTTTTATCACGCAGGTCGAAATTACCAAAACCAGACAGTTTCACTTGCTCGTTGACCTCTAGGGCCGCACGCACTTCCTCGAAAAAGAGCTCGACGACTTCTTTCGCCTCACGCTTATTCAGACCCAGCTCTTCAAATAGCTTCTCAGCCATTTCCGCTTTGGTTAACGCCGCCATGTCGCCTAATTCCTTAAACTCGCCGCTAGTTGGCTTTCCAGTGCCGTGACGATCTGATCGACCGAGACACTAATTTCTTCGTCGGTAAGAGTGCGTGATACGTGCTGGAAGGTCAAGCCTAAAGCGATACTTTTTCTATTAGGATCAATACCTTTGCCCTGATACACGTCAAACAACTTGAGGTTCCGAAAGGTCTCATCGGCGGCCTGCACCACGCAGGTATTGATTTCAGCGGCATGTACGCTGCTGTCGACAATAATGGCGATATCTCGGCGCACTTCAGGGAAGCGCGACAAGGGTGCGGCATTCGGCAGACGCTTCGGTGTCAGCAGCGCTAACTTTAACTCGAACAGGTAGACCGCCTGGTCTAAGCCCAGGGTCTGCTGTACTCGCGGGTCTAACAAGCCCACATAGCCTACTAGTTGGCCATACCGGTAGATTCCGGCGCACTGGCCAGGATGCAGGGTGGCGCATTCGGCAGCTTTGAAACTGAACTCACCGGCCAAGCCCGTAAGACCAATAATGGCCTCAACGTCCGCTTTAATGTCATAAAAATCAATGGCTTCTGACTTTTGTGCCCAGCTCTCCGGGAATCGAGGGCCACAAGCCACACCGGCCAACATGGCTTCCTGAGTAATATTCGCCAGGCTTAAGCTCGACTGATCAGGCACCTGCAGAAAACGCAGGCCGGTTTCGAACAAGCGAATACGGTTTTGCTGGCGGTTACTGTTATAAATCAGCGCTTTAATCAGGCCTGACCACAGGGTGGTGCGCATCACGCCCATCTCGGCGCTGATGGGGTTAGCCAAGGCGATAGGCTGTTGCTGCGGGTCGAGAGTAGCCTGTAGCTTCGGATCAACGAAGCTGTAAGTAATCGTTTCTTGGTAGCCCAGGGACACTAACTCGTCCTTGATGCGGTTGACGGGCAGCTGATCCTCGGCCACGGGCGCCATCGACAAATTGACCTTTGGGGTTCGCACCGGCAGGTTGTTGTAGCCATAAATCCGGCTAACTTCCTCGATCAGGTCGGCCTCGATGGCGATATCGAATCGAAAGGAAGGGGCTGTGACTTCCCACAGGGCAGCGCCATCCTGGATGCTCCGCTGATTCTCAAAGCCGAGTCGGCCGAGCATCTTGTCGACCTCGGCCTCTTTGATCTCAACCCCCAGCAGGCGTTCAATCCGGTTGGCACGCAAGCTCACTTGCTGGTTCACCGGCAGCGTATCCACATCAATAGTCTCGATGGTTGGGCCGGCTTCACCACCGGCAATCTCGATCAACAGGGCCGTGGCGCGTTCGATGGCGCGCACCTGGCCTTGCCAGTCAACGCCGCGCTCGAAACGATGGGAAGCATCAGTGTTCATGCCATAGGTACGTGCTCGTCCGGCAATGGCCGTAGGCGCAAAGAAGGCGCTCTCGAGGAAAATATTCGTGGTCTTGTCGGTCACGGAGGTAGACAAGCCACCCATAATACCGGCAATGCCAATTGGGCCTGAATCATCAGTAATCAGCAGCGTATCTTGGTGGAGTTTAACGGCCTGTCCATCCAGCAGCGTGACCTGCTCGTCAGCCTTCGAGATCCGCACGACAATCTTGCCCTGCAGTTCATCAAAGTCATAGGCGTGCATAGGCTGACCCAATTCCATCATCACATAATTGGTGACGTCCACCACGGGGTCGATACTGCGGATATCACAACGCCGGAGTTTTTCTTGCATCCATAACGGGGTTTCTGCATCCAAGCGAATGCCTTTGATCACTCGACCGACAAACCGCGGGCAGGCACCACCGGCCGCAAGCGCTACTGAAAAGGTTTGGTCATGGGTTGGCGACACTGGCAAAACGGTTAATGATTTAACATCCAGACCATTAATCACGCCGGTCTCTCGCGCCAGCCCAATCATGCCCAGGCAATCGCTGCGGTTCGGGGTCAGGTCAAGATCGATGATCACATCATCCAGTTGCAGGTAGCCACGAACATCCATGCCTACCGGGGCGTCGATGGGCAATTCCATCAGGCCTTCGTGATTATCGCTAAGACCCAGTT
>JABMOJ010000341.1 GCA_013204195.1 SAR86 cluster bacterium | reverse complement strand
GTCATACCCATTGACCCCGGCTCGTCATGCTCGGCTTAGGCAGCGTATCGAGCGTCGTAATGCTCGATTGGCCGCGATCGAAACTCCGGATTAGGAAGACCCACATGCAGATCAGTCTTGCAGACATAGAAGCCGCAGCCAGCATCGTCTACGCGGAGATGGCGCCGACGCCACAACTTAACTGGCCTTTGTTGAGTGAACGGCTGGGTACGCAAGTTTGGGTCAAACATGAGAATCATTCTCCTGTAGGAGCCTTCAAGATCCGTGGTGGGCTGGTCTATTTTGCCGACTTGATGGCCGGTGGCGAGCCGGTTCAGGGCGTGATTAGTGCGACACGTGGTAATCATGGTCAATCGGTAGGCTATGCTGCGCGGCATTATGGTATTCCCGCCACCATTGTGGTGCCAAAGGGTAACAGCACTGAAAAGAACGCGGCGATGCAAGCCCAGGGTGTCACGCTGATTGAGCACGGCGAAGACTTTCAGGCGGCCCGAGAATATGCGATACAGTTAGCGGAAGAGAGAGGTCTGTTGATGGTGCCCTCGATGCATCCGTTGCTGGTTGCTGGTGTGGCCACCTATAGTCTTGAGTTATTTCAGGCGGTGCCCGACATTGATGTGGTCTATGTACCTATCGGTCTAGGCTCTGGCATCTGCGGTATGATTGCCGCTCGTGACGCGCTGGGCTTGTCGACTCAGGTCGTCGGTGTGGTGTCTGCTCATGCAACTGCTTACGCAGATTCATTTAACGCCGGGCGTCTGCTCGAGTCACCCGTATCCACTTTGCTTGCCGATGGCATGGCTTGCCGAACGCCCGACCCGTTGGCGTTAGAGGTTATTTTGGCAAGCGTCGACCATATCGTCGCGGTCACCGACGACGAGGTGGCAGCCGCCATGGGCGTTATTTTTGAATGTACCCATAATGTCTGTGAAGGTGCGGGTGCCGCGGCTGTTGCCGCCGCGATGCAAGAACGAGCTGTGAATATTGGCCGTCGAGTGGCAGTGGTGGCCAGTGGCGGTAATGTCGATCGGTCGGTCTTTGCCGAGATACTGGCGCGACCGAGTCAATAGCCCCCAGCGAGCGGGTTACAGCGGTAGCCGGATTCCTTCCTGCGCGATATTGAACCCATTGGCGCGCACCTTTATGCTCGCCGCGCTGGCAGGGTTGAGCAGCGGATTTGTATGATTCATATGGATAAACCAGATCTTCTGGCGCTGTTCCAGTGCCAGGTCTTTAAACAGCGCCATAGTTTCTGCCGCGAAGGGGTGAGGGATTTTTGACATGTCCCGACCGGGTAGTTCACCGTCTGCGTAAAAGGTAGCATCGACCAGGGCGTAATCCACAGTCTGCACCAGGTCTGTGATGTCACGGTTCCAGGCTGACCACTTGTTAATATCGGGAATAAATAGCGCCGACTTATTGGGCCCAGTGATGCGGTAGCCAACGGTTTCAGAATATTCATCTCGATGGGGTACCAGAAAGGGGGTCACAGTGATCGTGCCTAATGTTATCGGTGTGTCTGCGGTCATGGGTTGCAGGCGTATGTTCTGTTGAGTCACCAATTGGCTCCAGGGACCATTATTCGTCAGATAGTCGCGCATTTTTGGCATGCCATAAACGGGTACCCCGCTGGCACCCAGGGCCTCCTGGCCGAGGTACATCAGGCCTGCATAATGACCAATATGGGCGTGGGTCAAAAATATCCCGCCTTGGCTATAGCGATCGAGTGGTGCTTCCTGCGCCAGTTGGTAAAGTTGCTCCGGCATATTAGGGGTGGCTTCAAACAGGTAGGTCTTGTTTTCGCCCGGGTCGATCAAACCGAGCGCCGTCGCACCACGGCGTAGGCGGGCATCCTGCCAGCCAGGCTGACAGTGTTCGGCATAGCAGCCGATCTGTGGATGGCCAGCATCCTGGACAACGCCTAGAACATACAAGTAGGGGGCTTGTTGGGCAAAGCTGGCGGCGCTGACCAAAGACAATAGTATTAGGCCGAGCAGAAAGCCTGCTGGTGGCTGGCGTCGGTACATGGCGGTCTCTGAGGAATGAGTTAGGGATCCCACTTAACCACGATTGCCGGGATAAATGCCACTGGCATGAGAGTTTCTGGCAAGCTCAATCAATTGGCTTGTACGCCCGTCGGGCCAATAACGTACACTGTGTCGAGTTTCTAAGTAACTGACCGGAGATGAGTGACGTGAGCTATATCAACAGTGTGTTAGGTCCCATTGATAGTGCTGATCTGGGCTTTACGCTGATGCATGAGCATGTGCTCGTCGCGGCCAGTGGCTTATCGAAAAGCTACCCAGATCTGCTCGGTCCTGATCGCGAGGCGCGCGCTATCGCGACGCTGAAGCGGGCCAAGGCTCAGGGAATCGACACCCTGCTTGATGCGACAACCTTTGACCTGGGTCGCGACCCGGAGTTACTCCAAACTGTCGCCGCTGGAGCGGGTATCAATCTAATTAATGTCACTGGCTGGTGGCTTGATGTGCCGCGGTTTATGCAGGGGGTTGGCGCGAACCAAATGGCTGACGAGTTTATACGCGACCTTAATGAAGGCTTTCGCGGCACGACGGTTAAGGCCGGTATGTTGAAGTGTGCGGCTGATGCTGAGGGTGTGACTCCGGCGCTCGAGACCATGGCCCGCGCTGTCGCCCGCGCTCATGTTCAAACGGGTGTGCCCATCATGGTTCATTCTTATCCTGCCGGTCAGGTCGCGAGGCGCCAGATCGAGATTTTTCGAGAAGAGGGCGTTGATCTGACGAGAGTCAAGATCGATCACAGCAATGATAC
>JABMOJ010000340.1 GCA_013204195.1 SAR86 cluster bacterium | reverse complement strand
TTTGTTCACATCAACAAGGTCATCCTCAACGGAATTCTCCTGTCCAGCAGCTCATCGAGCCCGCGTTCTTTAACCAGATGACGACCATGCACGGTTTGATCATGGTGTTTGGTGCCGTCATGCCTGCCTTTGTGGGTCTGGCTAACTGGTTGGTACCGATGATGATTGGCGCGCCTGACATGGCGTTACCGAGAATGAATAACTACAGCTTTTGGATACTGCCGTTTGCTTTCACTATGCTGGCAAGCACCTTGTTCATGGATGGCGGCGGTCCTAACTTTGGCTGGACGTTCTATGCACCTTTGTCTACCGACTTTGCGCCACCGAGCGTTACGTTCTTTATCTTTGCGGTTCACTTGATGGGTATTTCATCCATCATGGGTTCTATTAACGTTGTTGTTACTATCTTGAACCTGCGTGCACCTGGCATGACGCTGATGCAGATGCCACTGTTTGTCTGGACCTGGTTGATTACGGCGTACTTGCTGATCGCGGTGATGCCTGTTTTGGCGGGTGTGGTGACAATGATGTTGATGGATATTCACTTCGGCACGGCATTCTTTAATGCCGGCGGTGGTGGTGATCCGGTGCTGTTCCAGCATGTATTTTGGTTCTTCGGTCACCCGGAGGTCTATATAATGATTCTGCCGGCGTTTGGTGTCGTCTCAGCGATTATCCCGACGTTTGCCCGTAAGCGCCTGTTTGGCTATGCCTCAATGGTCTATGCGACCTCGTCGATCGCCTTTTTGTCTTTCATCGTCTGGGCTCACCACATGTTCACAGTGGGTATGCCTTTAGCGGGCGAGCTTTATTTCATGTACGCGACCATGCTGATCGCGGTACCGACCGGTGTGAAAGTGTTCAACTGGGTGGCAACGATGTGGCAGGGTTCAATGAGCTTTGAAACGCCTATGCTATTCGCCATCGCGTTTGTGATTTTGTTCACCATCGGCGGCTTGTCGGGGCTGATGTTGTCCATAGCGCCTGCAGACTTCCAGTATCAGGACACCTATTTTGTGGTCGCTCACTTCCACTATGTCTTAGTACCAGGTTCGATCTTCTCGATCATGGCGGCGGTATACTACTGGCTGCCAAAATGGACCGGCAATATGTACGACGAGACCTTGGGCAAAACTCACTTCTGGTTATCATTTGTGGGCGTCAACGTTACCTTCTTCCCACAACACTTTATTGGTTTAGCCGGTATGCCACGTCGAGTTCCTGACTATGCGCTCCAGTTTGCCGACTATAATATGGTGTCTAGTATCGGTGCGTTCTTGTTTGGGTTCTCGCAGCTGTTGTTCCTGTTCATTGTGATTAAGTGTATCAGGACGGGTAAGAAAGCGACTGCGCAAGTCTGGGAAGGTGCTCATGGTCTGGAATGGACGATTCCATCACCTGCGCCATACCATACATTTTCTCATCCAGATGAAGTTGATCTAAAAGAAGCGCACGGTTAACTAGAGCGTAAGGAAGAACGTTATGACAGAGGCAGTCCCAAAACCAAGAACGGTCCTGAAGCTGGTGTTAGTCGCCTTTGGAATGTTTGGCTTTGGGTTTGCTCTGGTGCCGTTATATACGGTGTTTTGCGAGATAACCGGTTTGAACGGTAAGACTGGTGAGCAATATACGCAGTCAACGGTGGAAGAAATTGACAAAGACCGGCTCGTGACGATCCAGTTTTTAACCAATAATAATGTCGATATGCCCTGGGATTTTAGACCCCAGGTGCGTTCGATGAAGGTTCATCCGGGCGAGTTGAATACCACAAATTTTTATGTCAGAAATACTGCGCGTACGACGATGACGGCCCAAGCGGTACCGAGTGTTACGCCATTTATGGCGGCGACCTATTTACACAAGACGGAATGTTTTTGTTTTGAGCAGCAGCAACTGGCAACCGGTGAATCACTGGATATGCCATTGAGATTTATAATTGATCGCGACGTGCCTCCAGAGATTGAGACACTCACGTTATCTTACACATTGTTCGATATTACCGAGCAACCCCAGGATCAGCCCGCAGTAGCTGCAGAATAGGCAGATCCGCGCCGAATTTGATGGAGATTAAGCATGGCAAATGACGCAACGTACGAATCATATTATGTCCCGACTGACAGCAAACTGCCTATTTTTGCTTCCTTGGGGATTTTTCTCACCGTGTTTGGCATGGGTAACATGCTCAATGAGATGAAGGCCGGGGTTGATAGCTCTTTCGGCTCCTGGGTTCTACTTATCGGGGGGTTAGTGTTGGCGTCGACCTTATTTGTCTGGTTCAGTAAGGTGATTGATGAGAACCACGCAAAGCTTTACAGTGACCAAATGAACCGTTCTTACGTTTGGGGTATGAGCTGGTTCATTTTCTCCGAGGTCATGTTCTTCGGCGCGTTCTTCGGCGCCTTGTTTTACATCCGATTTTTCGTTGTGCCCTGGTTAGGCGGTGAAGGCAACCGAGTACCCTCTGACTATCTATTTTATCCTGATTTCGTTGGCGCATGGCCGATGATCGATACACCGGACCCAACGCGTTTTCCTGGTGCTATTGAGCCCATGGGTTGGTATGGCTTGCCACTCGTCAATACCATACTGCTTGTCACCTCCAGTTTTACCGTGACTCTCGCGCATCATGGCCTCAACGAAGGTAACCGACGCAAGCTGATAGGTTGGTTAGCGCTTACTGTTGGACTCGGTATCGCCTTTTTGATCTGTCAGGTGCTGGAATACCAACATGCCTACGCAGAATTAGGTTTAACATTGACTGCGGGTATCTATGGTACGACCTTCTTTATGTTGACGGGATTCCACGGCGCTCACGTGACATTAGGCACATTCATGCTCCTGGTCATGCTGGTCCGCGCCATTAAGGGTCACTTTAAACCAGACGATTGCTTCGGCTTTGAAGCTGCCGCTTGGTACTGGCACTTTGTTGACGTAGTCTGGCTGGGGTTGTTCTTGTTTATCTATATCCTGGGCAGCTAAAAAACACAGCAAAGAGCGATTGTGCTGTCGCCAAGGCATATTGCTGATTTTAAGGCCTCGCACATGCGGGGCCTTTTTTATTGTTAGCGGTGTGCCTCGTCGGCTGACAAAGATAATGGCGAGGGGGCATTCAAGAGCAAGGACGTGCCGTTGGTAGGCTTCAGCGTTTTCGGCCCAGTTTTAGCCATGCGGGACTGACAGCAAGGGAACTACAGCTCTTAATTTAGAGGGCGATTATCGGCATGCCAAGGCGCTGCAATGCCTAGGTCGCCGCTCCAGACGCCATAGACCACGACGCCTAACAACAGTAAAGCCAACGCCACTCTCACCAGCAACAGGTTTGCCGTGCGTTTGCCACCACGTCCCTGGTCTAGCAGCAGGGTGTAAAATGCGCCGCTTAACGCCACTATATTGGCAACGAATAACAAGACGATGATAATTTTGATCCACATATAGGTATGGCCGCTGGCGCTGTTGGAAGGATTCAAATGATTATACTGGTGAAAACCTGAATGAATAGACCCCTACAACTGAATCTGAACTGGAAGATGAGCGTATTCTCAAGTGTCTGCTTGATCGGTTTCATCTGCCTGGGATTCTGGCAGCTCGAGCGGGCTGACGAAAAAGTCGAGTTGCTCAAGCGCCATGAAGCCCGTATCAATCAAGCGCCTTTGAGTAGCGCTGAGTTGCTGAAGCTTAGCGAGGCTGTTGATGGGCTGCCCGTGAAACTCAGTGGTAATTATCAAGCGCAACCAGCGCTACTCAGAGATAATGTGGTGTTAGGCGGTCGTGTTGGCTTTGAAGTGTTGCAAGTGTTCACTGATAGCGCCACCAATCAGGCCTTTTTGGTAGACCGCGGATTTGTTCCAATGGCAGCAACCCGTCTTATCAGGCCACTCATTCCGCCCACCGATCGAGGCGAGTTAAGCTTACAAGGGCACGTCTACGTCTCAACCGCCGTAGATGCGCAGTTTGGTGCTGGGGAATTAGTCGACGAGCTAGGTATTGTCCAAAGTACTGACCCGCTGATTCTCGACCGGGTACTCAATATGACGCTCTACCCGCATCTGATCAGACTCGTTGCCGAGGACCCTTTTGCGTTGCCCCGCTACTGGATAGTGACGACTGTGTCGCCTGATAAACATATGGGGTATGCGGTGCAATGGTTTTTAATGGCATTTGCGGTGTTGATCGCATTTGGCTACTTCACCTTTAGATCGCCGCTACGCGAAGAGGAAACTAGATGAACACTGAAAATCCAGACAACCATTCGACGGACTCATCCCCCGAGCGCAACAGTAATCGACGAAAACTCGTCGGGCTCTTCGGTATCGCTATCGTGCCCATGATGATCGCGTATGCGATGTTTTTCTATTTCCCTGAGCTAATCCCGGTATCAACCACCAATGAAGGAGAGCTGATTCAGCCACCGTTGGCCGCCTCAGACCTCGAGTTAGTGGACGCGACACCTGTGCCTGCCGGGGTTTGGACCTTGCTCATCCCAGTGGCCGGTCACTGTGATGAGGGCTGTGTACAACGTTTATACCTGAGTCGCCAAATCGTTGTGGGTCTAGGTAAAGATGCTGATCGAGTTCAGCGAGTGGCGCTGCATAGTGCGCCAGCCGACCCAATGTTGACTAGCTTGATAGCGGCGGAACACCCAGATTTACTGAGCTACGATTATGCTGCTGATAGCTTCAACGCGGCGCTGGCCAAGCGCTTTCCCGCGGCCGTGAATGACGACCAGATCATTTTGTTGATGGATCCGAATGGCAATATCATGATGCTTTATCGCGCCGAAAAAATAGGGATGCCGTTACGAAAAGATATTCGTCATTTGCTCAAAATTTCCAACATTGGTTAGGGCTGCATCGTATCTCTTGAAAATTCCGACTGAAAAGATCGCCATATTTCGTTACTATGCAGGTCCGTTATGACATTCAAAGAACCTTTATATCGTGTCTGAAGCAAATAGTTACACCTTAGCGCCGAACATCAGCTGGCGAGACTACTTGGAGATGTGCAAACCCAAGGTTGTCCTGCTCATGCTGTTGTGCTCCATCGTTGGTATGTTTCTGGCAACTCCAGAGATGGTACCCTGGGACATACTCGTGTTTGGTAATCTAGGCATTGCCCTGGTCGCCGGGTCAGCCGCTGCGCTGAATCACTTGTTGGATTCAAAGATTGATGCCGACATGGCCCGTACTCGTAGTCGTCCGGTGGCTCAAGGTCGAGTCACCAATGTTCAAGGCGCTGTATTTGTCGCAGTCACCGGTATTCTTGGTTTCGTTTTGTTGTATGCGTTGATTAATCCGCTGACTGCCTGGCTGAATCTGGCATCGTGGGTTGGCTATGGGGTTATTTACACGGCGTATTTAAAGCGCGCAACGCCCCAGAATATTGTGATTGGCGGGCTATTCGGTGCGGCGCCGCCGTTATTCGGCTGGACGGCAGTGACCAATAGCATTGATGGCGGTGGTTTGCTGCTGGTATTGATCATTTTCGCTTGGACGCCCCCGCATTTCTGGGCGTTGGCGATCGATCGGGTCGACGAGTATCGTAAGGTTGATATTCCCATGCTGCCGGTGACTCACGGTGAGGAGTACACCAAGCTCCATATACTGCTCTATACGATTGTGATGATTTTGGTCACTATCCTGCCGTATCTGATTGGCATGAGTAATCTGTTCTATTTAGTCTCTGCCCTCGCACTCGGTGGCGGTTTTCTTTACTGGAGCTTGGTGCTGCTGAAAGGCACCAATCGCCGTGCCCCCAGAGAGACTTTTCGCTACTCGATTGTCTATTTGATGCTCTTGTTTGTGGCTTTATTGATCGATCACTATGCCTTTCCCGTGGATTACATCATGCACCTGAAGTCTATCTGATTCGCTGCTGCCTCCACTCATTCTTGCTACCAAGAGTACTTTATGACAACGGGCATTCGAAATACTTTGCTGGCCATTGCGGGATTCATCGCACTAATCC
>JABMOJ010000339.1 GCA_013204195.1 SAR86 cluster bacterium | reverse complement strand
TTGATCAAAGGTGTTGCGACGACCGGTTGAATTCACCCAATACACAAGCCTGGCCTATCGCCAGACTCTCTGGAAATACGGCATGATCCAAAGTATGAGTCGACGAGCAAACTGCTGGGATAACAGCCCAATGGAGCGGTTCTTTCGTAGCTTAAAATCAGAGTGGGTACCCGATGTTGGTTATCGACGTTTTGAACAGGCAAAACTTGAGATCAATCAATACATTCTGGGTTACTACAGTCGAATAAGACCGCATCAGCATAACGGTGGTTTGTCACCGAAGGACGCCGAAAAGCGATTCGTGATTAGCTACTAAACTGTTGCCAAAAGTACTTGACCACTACAGTTTGCGTTTCTTTAGCCCAGTCTCAGTGACGACGCGCAGGATTTGTCGACAGCTTACCTGTCCAATCAACTTGCCACCAGAGACGACGGGGCGACGACGGTGTTTGTGGTCTAGCATGGACGTGGCAACGTCGACGATATCATCGTGCGGATTCTGTACCTCAATATTCACGGTCATGACATCAGCCACGGGGATATGAGCAAATTCTTCATCGTTGTACATGCTGCTCAAAATAACCCTCAGGCAATCGAGTTCAGATAGCATGCCCAACAGGGTTTGGTGTTCATCGACGACAATGACGCCCGACACCTTGTATTCGAGAATCCGCCGTGCAGCCTCATGAACGGTCATGCCAGGAAAGACCGTAATCGGTCGTCGTAGCATGTAATCGCTTAATTCAACAGATCGTAGCATGGGAATAGCTCCTTCAGTGGTCAGGTCATCAGCCGGGCAATCTCACTTACCCAGTTGATGATTGGTGAGGGGTAGATACCCAATGTCAGCATTATCAGTGTCAATGTCGCCATGGCCCAACCTCCGACAACAGGCATAGTGATTTCGTCATTGGCAGATGGTTGCTCGGTCATTACAAAAATAATGCGCAGATAATAGAAGAGTCCGATGCCGCTACCGATGACAACAGCGCCAAGCAAGACCCAGAGTTCAGCCTGCACAGCTGCGGTTAAAATATAAAATTTGCCAACAAAGCCGGCAGTCAGTGGAATACCAGCGAGGGACAGCAGCATGGCACTGAAAAACATTGCCATTATTGGCCGGCGCCAGAACAAACCCTGGTATTGCGGGAGCTCGTCATTATCAGGCGAGTCTGGATCTGTCGACATCAGGGTGATAACACCGAAGACGCCAAGGCTGGTCAGGAAATAGGCCAGCAAGAAAAATATAACGGCTTCAACGGCCAGAGCTTTGCCTCCAACATAACTCGCTGCCAGGAAGGCAACCAACAAGTAACCGAGGTGCGCTATGGATGAATTGGCCAGCAGGCGTTTGAGATTGGTTTGCATCAGAGCAAGCAGATTGCCGAATAAAATGGACGCCAGCGCAATCCAAAACAAGCCTTCAAGTATGGTGGTATACTGGTATCCATCGAGGGAGATAAAAAACCGTAATATCACGGCGAAAATACTACCTTTTGATGCGGTTGTCAGAAATGCAGTGGTCGGGGCCGGTGCACCTTGGTACACATCCGGTGTCCACATGTGGAAGGGAACCAGTGACAGCTTGAAACTAACCCCTGCAAAGATAAGACCAGTGCCCACAAGGACAAACAGGGGGTTGGTGCCGGCGCTCGCAGCAGCACTGAGAGCCGAAAAGCTCAAGCTGCCAAAAGAGGCATAAAGCAGCGCAACACCAAACAGGATGAAAGCTGAGGAAACGCCAGAAAGAATGAGGTATTTGAGTCCGGCTTCGAGGCTGAGACGGCCCCTCGACGGAAAGGCAATCAGGCCATAGAGTGCCACGCCGAGGAGTTCAAGCCCGAGTATCAGGGAAGCGAAGTGTGTGCTGTGCGCGAGGGTCATCCCGCCAAGGCAGGATAACAACAACAGCAGATAGAACTCGTCTTGTTGTTCGCCCCGACATTTGTAATATTCATACGCCAACACACAGATAAAACCTGTGACCATCACAATCATGGCAGAAAAAATCAGGGCATAGCCATCCACCACCAGTAAGGGTGTTACTTGTTGTGGGACACCGGTGTTATTCACCAGAAAAATACTGCAGAGGGTCAGGATACAACCGCTGACCGCGGCGCCGCAAGTCAGCGCCAGGTTGCGTCGGAACGCTATCAGTAGCATCAGCGCCAAAATGACCGTGGACAATGTGATAAGGGGTAGCAGAGCGAAGATCGCATCATTACTCACGGCGTCCTCCCTGTCCAGAGTGAAGGTTCAGCCGTCGTCACCAGATGAAGACTTTCGAGTACTGGGTTTACCATGTCCATGATGGGTTGCGGATAGACGCCAAGGCAGAGTAATGCCATCATCATCGGTACCATTGCCGTCAGTTCCCTGCCATTGAAATCGTTAAGCCCCCGTGCTCCTTTGATCGGACCGTGAAATACCTGTTGCATTGCAATGAGCGCGTAAATGGCTCCTGTGATCAGCCCCAGGGTGGCAAAAATGGTAATGCCCGCGTGCACGGTGAATGCACCCATCAGAATCAGAAACTCTCCGACAAAGTTCCCCAGTCCAGGCATGCCGAGGGACGCGACAATAAAAAACATTGCAATGGCCCCCATGCGTGGCATGGTTTTCCAGAGGCCGCTCATCTCCCGCATATCTCGCGTGTGCAGACGCTGTTGCAGAGCGCCCGCGATCATAAATAGGGCGGCGGTAGAGATGCCGTGGGCGACCATTTGCATCACTGAACCCTGAATAGACAGTTCAGTCCAGGCATACACGCCCAATAGGACAAAGCCCATATGACTGACGCTGCTGTAGGCAACCAGACGTTTAAAATCGGTCTGTGCGAAGGCCATCATTGCACCATAGACAATGCCGATGGCGCCGAGCAGCATGGCGGTGTCCGCCAGTGCCAAAGAAGCCTCGGGAAACAAGGGAACGGTAAACCTGATCAACCCGTAGGCGCCGGTTTTCAGTAGGATACCAGCGAGCAAGACACTGGCCGCTGTGGGCGCTTGTGTATGGGCGTCAGGTAGCCAACTGTGGAAAGGGAAGCCGGGCAATTTCACCATAAAAGCGATGAAAAACCCGAGCATCAGATACCAGCCGAGTTGGCCGCCAACCGGGTGTGCCAGCAAATCAAAATAGCTAAAACTCAGTATCCCCGAATCAATACTGTTGGCCAACACCAGACCGATGATGGAAATGATCATGAGGAGGCTGCTCACCTGAGTGAACAAGAAAAACTTCATTGCTGCATATGACTTTCTTTCGTGGCCCCAGATAGCGATAAGAAAGTACATGGGGATTAACATGACCTCCCAGAATACAAAAAACAGGAACAGGTCCAGGCTGGTAAAGACCCCAACAACACCGGCCAGTGTCCACATCAGGTTGAATTGGAAAAAGCCTGTGTTGGCAGAGATCTCGTTCCAGGATGACAGTACAGCAACAAAACCGAGAAATATTGTCAGAGCAACCATTAGCAAACTCAGACCATCCAATCCAAGTAGGATGCTGATACCAAAACGGGGAATCCAGGGAGCCTGTACCAGTTCTATCCACCCCGTGGCGGTGCCAGCCACCATCACTTGCTGCTGTGGGCCAGCGGAAAACAAAGGGATTAACAGCAATCCGGCGATAAGACAGGTTGCAAGGGATATCCATCGGGGGTAGTCCTTATGCCAGGCCTGGGTTAACCAGGCGAGCACGCCACCGAAAAACAACAACAACATCACGCATACCATCATCATGGGGTTATGACTCCTGCGAAGACGGCGATCAATGCGACGACACCCATCAGCATTACCAAGGCATAGGTTCGGAGTTGTCCGGTTTGGCTCAGCGTGGCGTAATCGTGTAAAAGCCTGAGGGCACCAGCAAAGCCGTTGTAGAAAGAGTCGATAATGTCACGGCGGTTAGCCAGGGTGATGAAGGTGTAAGGTTTGACAAATACGCGGTCATACAGCGAATCCATCATCCAGTGCCTGAACCAGAAAGTGACCAGGAACTTGCCAACGGCGGAACTGGTGATGGCGCCGAGGTCGACGCTGCGGCGCAGGAAAATCAACCACGCAATCAGGACACCGAGTATTGGAATGGCAAGGGTAACTGCAGGAATCAATCCACTGTGATCCAACGCTGTGGCGGGTGGAAACACCTGGCTTACCGGTACCGTAAGCAGGCCGCCCAGGAGTGACAGCAGGCAAAGTATTAACAACGGCACTGCCATGACCGATCCGGCGGGCTTGTCAGGTTCAGTCTGGGTTGCACCAAAGAAAACAATAAACACCAGGCGAAAACTATAGATAGCGGTTAGCAGGGCACCTAACAATCCCGCTGCCCAGAGTCCGGGGCCCATCGGCCCCGATTCCCATGCGGAGAGCAAAATAGCATCTTTTGAATAGAAGCCGGACGTAAAGGGGAGGGCGGCGAGGGCAGCGCTACCGATCATGAAGCTCCAGAAGGCTAAGGGCAGTTTTTTACGCAGTCCGCCCATCTTGAAAATATTGTGTTCATGATGCAGCGAATAGATGACTGCCCCAGCGGCGAGGAAAAGTAATGCTTTGAAGAAAGCATGGGTCACTAGGTGGAAAATTCCGCTGGCCCAAGCGCCTACACCTAACGCCAGAAACATATAACCTATTTGGCTGATGGTGGAATACGCCAGTATGCGTTTGATATCTGATTGGGTCATGGCCGTGAATGCCGCCATGATCAGTGTCGCTGCGCCAATCAAGGAAACGATGTTCAATGCTATCGGTGACAATAGAAACAGTTCGTGGGTCCTGGCGATCAGGTATACGCCTGCTGTCACCATGGTGGCAGCATGGATCAGGGCACTGACCGGTGTTGGACCGGCCATGGCATCGGGTAACCAGGTTTGCAGTGGTAACTGAGCAGACTTTCCTACCGCGCCACCCACCAGTAGCAGGCAGGCTAGCGTGACTGTGGGGTCGCCTATGGCCCATGATGCGGTTGCAACATGCATCATGGGCTGAATGTCGAGGGTGCCAAGATGTTGGTAGAGAAGGAATAGGCCGAGGGCCATAAAGGTATCGCCGATTCGGGTGACAATAAACGCTTTACGGGCAGCCATGCCGTTGGCTGAATCCTGATACCAGAAGCCCACCAATAGATAGCTGCACAGACCAACACCTTCCCAGCCGAGGAACAGCAACAACAAATTGTCTGCCAGCACCAATACCAGCATTGCGGCAACAAACAGGTTCATGTAGCTGAAGAAGCGGCTGTAGTCTTCCTCTTCGAACATAAAAAGTGATGAGTACACGTGGATCAGCAAGCCAATACCCGTGATTACAAACATCATGGTCAGAGTTAGCCCGTCAATATAAAAGCTGACGCCGGGTTGGAAACCTGCCAGGTTCATCCAGGTATACAAGTGGACGGCGTAAGGCGTCGGGTCTTTTTGGCTAAGAAATTCAATTCCCAGCAGAGCCACCACAATGGCTGAGGAGCCGATGCTGCCGACGCCAATCACGGCTACCCAGTATCTGGGTAGATTCCCCAATGTGCAGAACAGTATAAGAAACCCGATGAAAGGTATCAGTGGTATCAGGAAAGCATGGTCCGCCATAAGCTAGCCTCTCATCCTGCTAGCCAGGTCAATATCCAGGGTGCCAATACGTATGTGGACCTGCAACAGCATACCGAGGCCGACCGATACCTCTGCTGCTGCGATGGCAAGAATGAGCATGAACATGATCTGACCATCTGCCTGACCCCAGTGCGCCCCTACTACGATAAAGGCCAGCCCACAGGCGCTCAGCATTATTTCCAGGGACATCAGTATCAGCAGGATATTGCGGCGTACCATTACGCCCAGTAAGCCAATCAGAAATAAAATAGCGGCAAGGAGCAAGCCATGCTCCATGGGGATGACGACAACTTCGGTCATGACGTCTCCTCCCTGAGTTCAGTCAGATAACGACGGCCAAGATGAAATGCACCTACAAGGCCGGCAAGTAACAGCATGGAGGCAATTTCCACCGCCAGAACGTAAGGGCCGAACAGTTCCAGGCCGACCGCCTTCGGACCCACCATATGCCCCATAAGAAGATTGTCACCTCGAGACAACATATAGGTGATCTCAGCTAACAGCAGCGTGCAAAACAACGCCGGGATAATCCACATACGCGGTTGCAGCCAGCGATGCTCGATGGCTTCACCCGCGGGCGAGAGGTTGAGCATCATGATGACAAACACGAACAACACCATGATAGCGCCAGCGTAGATCACCACTTCCAGAACTGCGGCGAAGGGAGCGCCTACCAGATAGAAAATTATGGCCGACGCCAGTAACGATATAATCAGATAGATGAGGGCATGGGTCGCATTGACTCGTGTTACCGCGAGAATCGTTGACACAAGCGAAATGCCTGCAGCTAGGTAGAACAGTGCCAGTTCTAACATGTTAGCCCCCTATGGTAGCAGGGATCGAACATCCACCGGTGGACTCTCATTGCGAGCCTCTCCTTTATCTTTATTTTTGATCGATTTACCTGCGACGTTGTAAAAACTGTAGCCAGGATATTTTCCTTCTCCGCTGATCAGCAGGTGCTCCTTCTCGTACACCATGTTCTGGCGGTCGTATTCGCACATTTCGAAGTCCGGCGTCAATTGGATTGCATAGGTCGGACATGCTTCTTCACACATGCCACACATAATGCAGCGTGAGAAATTGATGCGGAAAAACTCCGGATACCAACGACCATATTCGTCTTCGGTTTTTTGCAGAGCGATACAATCAACGGGGCAGGCGACGGCGCACAGGTTGCAGGCAACGCATCGCTCTTCACCATCAGGATCTCTGGTGAGCACGATTCGACCCCTGTTTCGAGGTGCAAGATAAGGCATTTCCTCTGGGTATTGCACCGTGTCAGCCTTGCTGAAGGTGTGCCGCAGTACCTCAACCAGCGTTACCAACTGGCTCCATATCGCCTTCAGTATATTTAGCATTGCAGCTCCTTTTTTATCGGCGGCGACGAACCTGGCCTGCTTGATACCTCTGTAATGTTAGTTATAACCATAAAACCACCGCGCCGGTAACTAACAGGTTGATCAGGGTAAGGGGCAGCAAGTACTGCCAGCCAAATATCATCAGTTGGTCATACCTGGGTCGGGGAATGGCTGCCCGTAACAGAATGAAGAAGCAGATAAAAACAAATGTTTTGATGGTGAACCAGAAGATGGGTGGCAAAAAGTCAGGGCCGAGCCAGCCACCGAAAAAGATCGTGCAGATCATCGATGAAATCAAGATCAAACCGAGGTACTCACCCACCATGAACATGCCGAACTTCATGCCTGAATACTCTGTGTGGAAGCCGGCCACCAGTTCGTGCTCGGCTTCCGGCAGGTCAAACGGTAGTCGATGACTCTCGGCAATCCCCGCCATCATGAACGCGACAAAGCCAAAGAATTGACTGAACACAAACCAGCCTTTTTCTGCCTGGGTATTGACGATATCCACCAGGCTGAATGAGCCGGTTAACATCACCACACCCATCAGCGATAACCCCATGAACACCTCATAGCTCACCATCTGTGCTGCAGACCGCAAGCCACCCAGCAGCGCATATTTATTATTTGAAGCCAGGCCGCCCAGCATGACGCTGTACACCGCCAGCGACGTCATGCCCATAAAAAACAGCAAGGCTATGTTCAGGTCAATCACATGTATACCGGGCGCAAAGGGCACGACGGCAAAGCCGAGTAGCATTGCCATCACAATTGCCGTGGGGGCAAACACGAAGACGAACTTGTCAGCGAAGGGCGGTACCCAGTCTTCTTTGGCGAATAATTTGATCACGTCTGCCAGCGCGAGCCCGATGCCCAGTGGTCCTACCCGATTTGGGCCCAGTCGATCCTGCCATATACCAAGCAGCCGCCGCTCAAACCAGATCAGCACGGCTGCACCACCGAAGGCGCCAAAAATGGTGCCGAAGATAATGAAATAGATCAGCCAGCCTGGCATTACTGACTCCTGTCCGTGGTGATCATGCGTTGCCCTGATGCGGGGGCTTTGGTCCAGCTTTCTGCCTTGCTGAGTTGGATGTCATCGAGGTTCGTGAGTACGACAGTGGCAGGAATAAGCGGATAAGCCAGACTGTCTGCAGGCATGCTGTCATCGACAATCACGGCAAAGCTGAACCGCTGTTTGTTGACCTCGAAGCTTACGCCATCATCCTGAACCACGCCGAGGGACTGTGCCGTGGTACCGTGCATGCGCAGATAAGGGGCGGTAACCAGCGTGGCAAGGTCTGCTGCTGAGTTCGTCAACTCGTCGGAGCCAAAAATATGTAACTCAGGCACCAGGCGCCGATGCGTCAGCGTAACGTCGCCGGTTTTGATTTCTCCGCCACCCGTCAGCACAAGTATGCCTGGATCACCGGTACGTTCGCTGCCGCCCACCTCTTGTTGGAACTTGTGGTTGGACTGATTTGAGTTCCAGCCTGGCGCCCAACTGTATGCGCGCAGATTTGCTGGTGCCTGCTCATGCTGTCCCTCCATTGAGTACACCAGGGGTGAGTCGTCATCCATCGGTGGTGTGGGTTCATGCACCGAGATATTGGCATCGATTGCGGTTCTGCCGCTGGCGCGATGGGTCATCCGAGCTATTTTTGCACCTTCTATTCGAAACGATGCCGCGGGAGCGGCGGCAACTATACCAGCCAGGGTCGGTATGCTATTGGCAATGACATGGTGGATTTCATCGATGTGACGTTTCACGCTGCGCAATTGATCCAGCAGTTCATAGCTGGGGGTAATGTCGCCAGCTGGGTTGAAAGTAGCAAAGCTGCGTTGCGCGCGGCCTTCGTTGTTGACATAGGTCCCTTCCGCTTCTGCGAAGGTAGCGGCCGGCAGTACCAGGGTCGAAACCGAGACTGTGGGGTTGTCCAGGTGGTCCAGCACGATCAAATGCTTGATACCGGCCAAGCTGGCATCAAATCTATCCCCCAGCCTGCGTTGCAGGTCATTTTCGAGCACTACTAGGGTCTCTGGTTGTTCTGCCATGATATCGCTGATGCTGTGTTGGTTGTCGAGCATGGCGACACCCAGGCTATTTGATTCAGAGGCGCAGGCAAAGAATCCGGCTGAAATATTCTGCTGGTTCAGGGTGATGGCGATATTCAGTGCTGCCTGCAGAATGCCGGGGTGCTGCAAACTGGTGCCTGCAACGATCAGCGGTTTTGTCGCTTGCTTGAGCAGGCCGGCAATTTCCCGAGCGACGCTTGAAACGTTATCACTGGCCGTGCCATTGTCTTCGTCTTTTATGGCGTGACAAATCTCATCACCCAACAGGGCAATGTTGTCCGGTGCCAGTCTCAGCACATGGCTGGCAACTTCATCCAGTCTGTCTTCGGTGGGCGTAACAATTACCAATGGACTGCGATCGGACTGACCGATCTCTCTTACTGCCGCATCATGCCACAATGGTATATGCACCCCGAGGGCAAGCGTCTTGGCGCGATTTTGAGTTGCCTGGCGCAGCGACAGGGCCAGTCTTGGCGCAAAATTCGTGACGTCTTCACCCAGCACCAGCACGGCGTCACATTGCTCAGTTTGCATCATGCTCGGCGTTGGAATTGGGCTGCGGAGGACATCAATGATTTTCTGGAGCATCGCCTGCTCCACCTCTGTCATGCCATTCGAGTAGTTGTTCTGGCCAACCAACTCACGCAGCGCCTGATTAGACTCGAGGCTGGCGCGGGGCGAGCCAATGCCTTTTATAGTACTTGCGTTTGAGATGATGGATCGGGCAATTCCAATTGCGGTCTTAAGTTCCGTGGCGTCATAAAGCCCCTGTGAGTTGCGAATGCCCGCCTGTCGAATACGGCTTTCCGCATTCACAAACTGGGCGCCAAAGCGGCCTCGATCACAGAGAAAATAGCCGTTTACCTGGTGATGATATCGATTCTGTACCCGCCTCAATTGACCATAACGCTCTGACGTGTATGTATTGCAACCCAGCGAGCATCCCTGACAAATGGTTGGGGATGACTGCAGGTCCCATTTTCGGGTGTAATGTTTTGAAAACGTCTTGTCAGTGAATACCCCGGTAGGGCACACCTCAACCAGGTTGCCGGCGAATTCACTTTCCAGTAGTCCCGACTCCACGCGCCCGAAAAAAACCCTGTCCCTTGAGCCGAAGGCATTCAGGTCATGGCCGCCGGCATGGTCCTGGTAATAGCGCACGCAGCGATAGCATGTAATACAGCGATTCATTTCGTGGCCAATGAACGGGCCGAGGTACTGGTTGCGATAGGTGGTTTTCTTCCCTTCGTAATGGCGGACACTGTGACCGCTCATGACGGTCATGTCCTGCAGGTGGCATTCACCACCCTCTTCACACACGGGACAATCGTGGGGATGGTTCAGCATCAGGTTTTCAATGACCGATTTGCGGAACTGGTCAGCACTTTGAGTTGCGACGGAGAAACGCGCTTGATCTGTCACAGCGGTCATGCAGGACATGACAATGCGACCCCGCGTGTCATCTTCACCAGCGTATTGCACCACTGCACACTGTCGGCAAGCACCGATACTGCCCATGGCCGGGTGCCAGCAAAAATAGGGTATGTCTATGCCCGCGGACAGCAATGCCTGAAGTAAATTGTCACCGTCTTTGACGACAAGTTTCTGATTGTCGACCTTAATCGTTGGCATCAGCTTTCACCCGCGTAGGGGCATCGCCCGTCGTGTATGTGTTGTTCAAATTCACTGCGGAAGTATTTCAGACCGCTGACTAGGGGCTCCATTGCACCCGGAGCATGCGCACAATGGGTATTGCCGATAGCGCCGATGAACAGGGCCTGGCGTTCGAGGACTTCCAGGTCAGCAGCTTGCCCGTGGCCCGCCTCAATCTTGTCAAGGATGCCCTGGACCCAGGGCAGGCCTTCCCGGCACGGCGTGCAGAAGCCGCAAGATTCTCTGGCAAAAAACTTTTCCAGATTGGCAATCATGCCAACCGGACAGGCGCGGTCATCAAGGACAACCATCAGGCCGGTACCCATGCGGCTACCTGCCTTCTGGATGGCCTCGTACTCCATGGGTAGGTCGAGATGGTCAGGCGTCAGGAAGTCAGTCGAGGCGCCGCCTGGCAGAAAGCCTTTCAACATGTAGCCGTCTTGCATGCCACCGGCATGGACCTCAAGTATTTCACGAATGCTGGTGCCCATCGGCAACTCCCAGCAACCAGGGTTCTTCACCCTGCCGCTGGCGCCGAACAGTTTGGTGCCAGCATTGTCACCTTTGCCCAGACTTTTGAACCAGTTCGCGCCATGGTTGACGATATGGGGAATATTGCACAAGGTCTCGACATTATTGACGATGGTCGGCCGGCCCCAGAGGCCGCTCACCTGTGGGAAGGGTGGCTTTGCTCTGGGAGTCGCACGTTTACCCTCGAGGGAGTTGAGAAGGGCAGTTTCTTCTCCGCAAATATAGCGTCCTGCGCTGATGTGGACCTGCAGGTGGAAGCTGTATTTCGAACCCAGGATACGGTCTCCCAGATAGCATTTTTGCTCAGCTTCGCTAATGGCACTGCGTATTCGCGCAATGGCCAGGTGGTATTCTGCACGGATGAATATGTATCCAACGTCCGCAGCAAGGGTGTAAGCAGACAACAGCATGCCTTCAATCAACTGATGAGGGTCGTTCTCCATTATCAGCCTGTCTTTGAAAGTACCGGGCTCCATTTCATCCGCATTGGCCACCAGATAGCGGTGTCCGTTACCATCGGCTGGTGGTACAAAGCTCCACTTCATACCCGTGGGGAATCCCGCGCCACCACGACCCAGAAGATTGGAATCTTTAATCAGCTGCAGTAAGTCTGCCGGATCAGCTTTACCTATGTTGTCGCGTGCTGCCAGATAGCCTCCCGAGGCTTCATACGCAAGGATATCTGTGGGGCCATTACCCTGGATGTTTCTGGTGAGGGGCGATTGTGTCATTTAAAGATCGCTTCTATGTTGTCGACTGTGAGGTCGTGATGCAGTGATTCACCTACCATCATCGCAGGGGCATGATCACAGTCCCCAAGGCAGGTCACCGGTAACAGCGTGTACTGACCGTCCGCCGTTGTCTCTCCGTGTTGTATGCCAAGGGTGCGCTGTAATTTGCTGCAGACCTTTTCGCCGTTCATCAGCCAGCAACTGACGCTGTCACAAAACAGGATGACCTGTTCACCAACGGGGTGACGAAAGATCAGGTTGTAAAAGGTTGCGATACCGTCAAGTTCTGCAGCTGACATATTTAACAATTTGGCGATGGCGCTCAAGCTGTCATCTGAGATCCAGCCTCTTTGAGATTGGACAATCTTTAATGCATCTATTGCTGCGGATTTGCGGTCAGGTAAGTGGGTAATTTCAGCCTCGATGGCGTCGATTTCCGCCCTTGACAGGGCGTTGATTAATTCACTTTTCATCAAAATACGCTGCTCCTATCGGTCTACGTCGGCCATCACAAAATCAATGCTGGCAAGAATCGCGATCAGGTCAGGGATCAGAAGGCCTCGACTGATAAGCGGAATCTGCTGCAGGTGTGGAAATGAAGGTGCTCTGATTCGCGTTCGATAACTGTTAGTGCCGCCATCGCTGGTGAGGTAGTACATGTTCAAGCCTTTGGTCGCCTCAATGGTCACGCTGCATTCCCCCTCAGGTATAACCGGTCCCCAACTGACGTTGACGAAATGATGAATCAAGGTTTCGATGTCCTGCATCGTGCGTTCTCTTGGCGGCGGCGTGGTAGCCGGATGGTCCGCCTTGTAGGGGCCTGCTGGCATGTTCGCAACACACTGACGGATGATGCGCAGGCTTTGCCGGATTTCGTCAACCCTTACCATAGCCCGGTCGTAGCAGTCTCCATTGTTGTAAACCGGCACCTCGAAATCAAACTGGTCGTAGCCGCCATAGGGCCTGTCACGGCGAAAGTCGAAGTCCATGCCAGTGGCCCGAAGCCCCGGTCCCGTGATTCCCCAGTCCAATGCCTCAGCGGTGGAATACACGCCGATATGCTTGGTGCGCTGCTTTAATATGCTGTTCTGCATTACCATTTTGTCAAAATGGTCAAGACGCTTAGGCATCCAGTCAAGGAAGTCGGTGAACATCTCGTGCCAGCCCTTGGGTAGGTCCTGAGCAACCCCGCCAATACGAAACCAGGCTGGATGCATACGCCCGCCAGTAACCGCCTCGACGATTCGGAATAGGCGTTCACGATCAGAAAACATATAAAAAACCGGTGACATCTGGCCAACGTCCTGGGCAAACGTCCCGTAGAAGACAAGATGACTGGATATGCGGAACATCTCTGCCATCATGATGCGGATCACCCTGGCACGATCAGGTACTGTTATCCCCGCCAGTTTCTCCACGGCCATAACATAGGGCAGGTTGTTCATAACGCCGCCCAGATAATCAATTCTGTCTGTGTAGGGAATGTAAGAGTGCCAGGTCTGGCGCTCAGCCATTTTCTCGGCGCCGCGGTGGTGATAGCCAATCTCTGGTACGGCGTCGACAATAACCTCGCCATCCAGTTGCAGGACAATGCGAAAAACACCATGGACGGACGGATGATTTGGTCCTAGGTTCAGGAACATGAATTCAGTGTTTTTGTTTTTCCGTTTTAAACCCCATTGTTCAGGTCGGAAACGCAGCGCCTCTTGCTCTTTATCCTGGCGCTCTTCGGTCATATGGAACGGACCCATTTCCGTCGCCCGTGCGGGATGATCTTTTCGCAGCGCGTGGCCGACCCAGGTCGGCGGCAGAAGGATGCGGTAGAGATTTGGGTGGCCGCTGAAATTAATGCCAAACATGTCCCAGGCCTCGCGCTCGTACCAGTTTGCATTAGGGTATACAGACGCAATCGTGGGCAGATTTATGTCGTTTTCCGACAGGGCGACTTTGAGGCGTATGTCGCGGCACTGTTTGAATGACATTAAGTGGTATACGACGGTGTAGTCACTTGGCGGTAATCCATCACGATGGGCTCTAAGCCGCTCATCAACACCGCATAGATCGAATAGCATCTCGTAATCAGATTTCAGAAATCTGAGAATTTCACAGAGTTGCTCGCGAAGAATCCACAACGTGGGTATATCGTCAATGGTCTGCTGGGTCAGGAAAGACATATGGGGAAGCCGCTGCCGAAGCTCGACAGTGGCGGTTAAGGCATGTTCAGCTGATGCTGACATTATTTTTCCATTCGCTAGACGCTGTCTGGTTTCCTCAGGTCGGTCGCTTTCATGCGATCTTCTGTTCTGAGGTCTCGCTGACTTTTTTTCTCGGCTTTGAACACTCGTTGGTTATCGACAACCCAGCTAAGGGGACGGCGTTCTTTACCAACGGCATCCTGCAAGAGCATCAAACCCTGTAAAAATGCTTCCGGGCGGGGTGGGCAGCCTGGTACATAAACGTCGACAGGTAGAAATTTATCGACACCCTGAACCACACTATAAATATCGTACATACCACCGGAATTGGCACAAGAACCCATGGATATAACCCATTTAGGTTCTAGTAATTGTTCGTAAAGGCGCTGCACTACTGGCGCCATCTTGAGGAAGCAGGTGCCGGAAATTACCATTAAGTCTGCCTGGCGAGGTGAAGCTCTGATGACCTCTGAGCCGAACCTAGCGAGGTCGTAGCGACTGGTAATGGATGTGGCCATCTCAACATAACAGCAGGAAAGACCAAAATTGAACGGCCAAATGCTGTTGCTGCGTCCCCAGGCTAGCATGTCTTCCAGTTTTGTCATCACGAGGTTACGTTTCAGATGTTGGTCCAGCGCAGTATCAACCTGTTGAGTGGGAATGTTGCCTTCTGCGTTGCTTAAACTCCATTCCATTTCTCAACCCCCTGCCAATTCGACATGGGCCGTGTCGGGCAAGCCTCGGCGTACCTTGTGACCCCAGTTCAATATGCCTGATTTCAACTCATAGATCAGGGCAACCACCAGCACCAGGATAAACACGCTGATAGCAACGTAGCCGAACACACCGAGTTCGTAGAAGGCCACAGCCCAGGCGAAAATGAACACGGTTTCAAGGTCGAAAATCACAAAAAACATGGCAATCAAGTAGAACTCGACCGTAATGGGTATCTGTGCAGATGCAATATGCACAACACCGGATTCAAAGGGTTCGCGTGTTGCTCTGGTCATGGGAGAGCGCTGGCCGAGCAGAGCTGAGATAGTAAGAATACCG
Organism: SAR86 cluster bacterium; assembly: GCA_013204195.1. GTDB lineage: Bacteria > Pseudomonadota > Gammaproteobacteria > Pseudomonadales > Azotimanducaceae > UBA4582. The sequence continues at coordinate 4,590 of JABMOJ010000339.1, read as the reverse complement.
GCGACTAGGATAAGCACCGAGGCAAAATACAGGACCAGAGGCCAGAGTGATGACTCAGTCATGACTCTCCCGCTGGGAAATGCTGCTCACCGTTGCATTGCTGGCCATTCTGATTTTCCTCGCGTATAAAGCGGCTCTTTTGGAGTCTTAAGAAATCATGGCGGACCGTTGCAGGTTGTTTGCCAACGCCGGATGAAAATTAACCTACACCTTATAGTCGGTCGAGTGCAACACTTATTATTATTCTCTTGTTGCGACAATAATCGCATTTGGACTTCCCGGGCTGCGGCAGTGCGGAGTCGTCAAATCATTTTATTTAAACGGCGCTGTCTCGAAATCAATTAGCAGGAAACAGTTTGCTTATTGATGAAATTGAAAGTCGCATAGACATTCGTATTGAACATCGAGGGCAGGATGGGCCAGCATTGAATACATAAGTCAGAAAAGCGGTTTAACCATAGGAATATAAATCTGTCCCGTTTTATCGGCATCTTTATTTAGTCCTGTGCTCAATCAACATCCGTTGGAATGTTTCAGCAATTGTAGATTTTGCTCGGTGGAATGATGTTGCTACGCATACGTGATGTGGACTTCCCAGCATCAGCACTACGCGATAACCTGAACTGCAACCCGCAGTCGTTTGTCAGTAAACTATCCCTGGCTAAGCAGCACGATTTTTCGGTATTGCGGCACTCCTGCCAGGTCCTCTCATCTCTCTAGCTCTAATAATTTTCTAGCGACCAGTTGATTTTGAATTGCCTCGTGAGTTTTCCTGTCTATTCGATATCCGGCATAGATTACTGCAGCGATCAATCCCCATATCATGGCAAAAGGTCCGTCGATTAATCCAAGCGCGTAAATCTTGTCAGGGTCAATCTCGCTTGCAGGTACACCGGTGGGAAATTCAATAATATCCAATGCAATCCCTGCAACAACATGACCGATACCATTGGTTACTTTGGCAAAGAAAGTTCTCGCTGAATAAAAAATGCCTTCTTGTCTGCGCCCGGTTTTAAGCTCGTGATCGTCTGCTATGTCCGCCAGCGAAGACATGACACTAATATTCAAAATAGAGCCGCAGGTTGAAGCAATGGCTCCCCAAAAAACGATAAAAGCCACCAACTCATAAGTTGTATTTTCTGGCGCCAAATCCAGCAGGCGCAAAGTGACGGCCATCGACCAGGCGATGCTTAACCCCGCAGCAGACACCACAGTTGCCCATCGCTTCTCGAATTTCTGGTGCAGTGTTGCCGTGGCAAAAAAACCAATGGCATAGCCGAAAACATTACCAAGGATCAACCAGCCAATCTGTGTATCTGTCAGCTCCCAGTAAAAAGTCCCCATATACAGACTCAATGTTTCATGGGTGCCAATCGTAATCGACAAGAAAAACAAACCTAGCAACAAAAACAGATAGTTCTTGTTTTTAATGGCGTCAGACATTTCCAAGGCTAGTTGTTTCAAACTAAATGGCGGCAAATCATCGGGTACCTTGCGCATTCTTGCAATTTGACCGCGGGTTCCAAAAGCTGAGCCCAACATACAAACCATAATCAGACTACAGCAGAAGATGACTATCGGGGAATAAGCAGTCTGAGTCATTCGCCCGTCATCAAACAAAGGGAAAATGACAAACCACACCACTACATGCATAACGATTACGCCAACATAAGTGAATACATTGTTGTAACTCATGATTCTGGTGCGCTCGATATAGTCATCAGATAACTCGGCGCCCATTGCCAGATGCGGCACGGCAAATAACGTGGAACAAATGCGCATGAGTACTGTGAACACAGCAAACCAGGCAAAAAGTTGCATGCTTGATAAATCCGCCGGTGGATTAAAAACAAAATAGATTGTAAGAATCAATGGAATAGGTGCGGCATACATAAAAGGGTGTCGTCGGCCTAACTTCGAGCGCCAGCGATCAGAGATAGACCCCATCAGCGGATCTGTTATAGCGTCTGATATGATGCCGATCGTCACTGCCGCAGCTGTTAAAGTCCCCGACAAGCCCAGAACCTGAGTATAAAAGAAAAACGTCAGTGCATTGAAAATCCAGTTGGTCGCAGCTTCTCCCGATGCGCCTATGCCAAAGGCTAACTTTAACGGCATCGAGACAGTTGATTTGCTCACAATTATCATCACCCCAAGCTTATTGTTTTTTCTTTCACTAAGATGGTTCCCTAGCATGAAATATCTCATGACATTGGCCAGTTAACCACACTTACGTCACACCTTGGACAACGAACCGGCATATCGATACTACTTTTCCAGGAGAGCTAAATCGGTCCCACCTGATGAAAGACTATGGATGAGTGGGTTTCCGCTCGCCAACGCTAATTCAATTCCTCCATAACCATTGCAGGCGGCGACCGATGCAGATCAGCACCTTGGCAGACATTGACCAACCAATACGGTAATCCCCCATTCTTAACTTGCAAAAGTAAAGGTCAGGCCACCATGACCAACTTCTGTTTGGGGGTTATACCTCCAGCCACATGGTCGACTGTTCGTGATTGCAGGTCCATAGCCAGCGGGTCGCAAAGTCCTGAACCTCACTGATCGACGAGAACAGGTGTGTGTTAACTTGGGGCTTGAGCTTCTATTCCTGAGTTGATGTGTCTGATTAACCTGTTTATCGTTGGACTGGTGGGTACGCTGAGGTTGTATCGATTGGAGGTAGATAATTTGGCAAGATCCTGACAGAGTCGTTGGTCGAATTATAACCAGTAACTGGGTGGGGTGATGCCAATCAAAACTGATTTTTCAAAGGCAGGTTGAGCCGCAGACAAGCGCGAGGCGCCCGTTGAACCTGGTCCGAGTAAACCCAAGATACTGACAAACGACAGTATAGATTACGACATCCTAGCGACAAAAATCACAGCCGCCGTAACCCGAATGCCTAACACCAGCGATGTGCTTTGGAATGCTGACGAATGCGCGGATTATCTGCGGGTCGGGCGGCGTTACTTTTCGGAACAACTCTGCAAGACAGTCGGGTTTCCGAGGCGCCGTGCAACGGGCGGGCTTTGGTTTCGCAGCGAGGTTGTCCGTTGGGCGAAGCGTTGACGGGTGGGGGTGTTTTAGAGGCGAAAATACATTTTAAATTAATGTTGTACCCAGTTTTGTACCCACAAACCTAAAAATCCGCTAAATTTTTGATATACAGGGAGTTGTGGCGGGGGGGCGGATCGCGGTCCTGATTTATTCTGTCTGTCAAATATCTCCAGGGAAACCTATTCTCAGATCAAACATCTGGATTTTTTTCAAGCTGTTTGCGGGCATCGTGATCTCAGGGCATGAGGGCTGCATGAAACCTGGCGAGGCCATTTTTCAATTGACACTGCAACGATTTAACTTGTCGCCCACAAAGACCCTATTTATTGACGACAGCTTGCCCAACATCCTAAAGGCTCTGCAGCTCGGCATCAGCACATATCACTTCAAACGCACCGATCGCTGCTAAGCCGGGATCAGGCAGATCCTTACTTAGTAGCCAATAGCGAACGGCTATTCGGCAAACCAACAACCGATTAGTCTACGGCTAGGCCTCTCCGCCGGTCTCGCCATGGATATAGCTCTGCAACTCTTCGATGGTCATCTCCTGGTCCTGAATAATAAACTTCAACAGGTCACCCACGGTAATCATGCCCTGCGGAATACTGTCCTCCACCACAGGCAGATGACGGATCTTCTTCTGACTCATCAGCGTCATGCAGGTGTCTGCAGTCGTCGCGAGTCCAACCTGAATAACATTCCGCGTCATGATGTCAGCAACCAACGTTTCTCTTGATGATTTGTTCTTTAAGATCACTTTGCGGGAATAATCCCTCTCAGAAATAATACCCATCAAACGTGCCTGATCATTCACCACCATCAAAGCGCCGACTTCCTTGTCTGCCATCAGAGCCACTGCTTCATACACTGACTGGGACGCCAGGATTGACCAAACTTCATCACCTTTAATTTCTAACATTTCTCTGGCGGTACTCATCGCTATACCCCATATTATTATCGTTAGCATTATTGTCTGAATCACGTCCCCGGTCTGCGACAACCTCGCCGATCGGTTCGTTCAAGCTACGCTTTTTAGCGTCACAAAAAAACCAACGCAACGACACTCTAATCATGTCCGTCACCGAGCGTCGTAAAAATGGCGTAACTCAATAGACTATAACAGTCGATGACCGGCAGCGCTTCATTTTAGGTAAGCCACCCCACTACAAGTCTTGATCAAGCGCAATTTTAGTCCCCCGCGCCGGCCGATAATGAGCTTCGAAGTGCTTCGTAAGCGCTTGAACTTAATAGATTTATCTAGTGCTTTCTTAACGCCCATCGACTCAACGAAGTCGTTGACGATAAGCAGCATCACTAGAACGCAATAAGTCCAAATCAGGAGCAAGCCACGAAAATCCGCAGCGATTTCGTCATCGTGAAGTTGGCTTTATTATCAATCAATATCATCCTACCTGGATTCAAACCCCAAGTGCATCAAAGTTTAAGCCGCAATAGCAGCCCTGTAATTGTTCATTAATAGTTCTGGCGTTCTATACCCGAGCGTCTTTCTTGGCCGACTATTTAGCC
>JABMOJ010000338.1 GCA_013204195.1 SAR86 cluster bacterium | reverse complement strand
GCCTGCACCTTGGTTAAGTTGGTGGGCATATCTGGTCTATATGGCATTAGTGTGTGTGTCCGGTGCGAGCTTTGTATACTTCCAACGCCGAAAACTTGTCGTCGCCCGCCAGCAGCTTCAGACGCTTGAAGAGTTGGTCCGCCTTCGAACCAGTGAATTGGCAGAGCAGAACGACAAGCTCGAAGGGGTCAATGACCAGTTGCTGAAGGCAAGCATGACTGATGCCCTGACCGGGTTGCATAATCGACGATACCTGTATGATTATCTAGAAAATCAGGTCGCGATAATGCAAAGGTACTTAGGCCAGCTTGAGGCGGGTGAGAGCTCTCATCAGGCCCTGCTGCTGGAACCCAGTATATTTTTCATGATGATCGATCTGGACGGCTTCAAGAGCATTAATGACAGTTTTGGCCATCCCGCGGGTGATGAGGCATTAATCCAAGTCTGTGACATTCTCGTCAAGTACACCCGTGACTCGGATACCTTGATTCGCTGGGGGGGGGGATGAATTTCTGATCGTTGGCCGTTGTCACGGCCTGAACGGGCCGAACCAATTAGCAGAGCGTATTCGTCGAGGATTAATGGAACATACATTTTTGGTGGGAAACGGTTCGAAAGGATATATGACCGGGTCTATCGGCTTTGCACCATACCCCTTTAACAGTTGGCACCCGGATCGCTTCAATTGGGAGCAGGTTCTTGCCATCGCCGATCAGGCCGCGTATGTTGCAAAGTCAAACGGTAGGAATGCCTGGCTGGGTATCGAAGGTGCGGAGGCGTTTGGGTGTGCGGAATACAACCAAATCGGCGACAGCTTACAGAAGTTGTATGATCAGGCGTGCATTAAGACGATGACATCCATGGCTCATACCGTTAATTACAGCGCCTAGTCCTCGTGGGCGTGATTTTACTGATTAGACGGAGCCGATATTAATGCGCCATTATGTCCTCGTGGTTAAAGAAGACTGCGAAACCTGCCGAATGATCCAGCCTGTTGCTGCCGCGCTCGCGTTGAGTGCCGAGTTGCGCATTTTTTCGCAAGACAATCCTGATTTCCCCAGCGGCTTACCTGATTTATTCACCATTGAGGATGACCGTGAGCTTGCAAACTCCTTCGAGCTGAAGATAGAAATTGTGCCAACCCTGCTTTGTTATGACGATGCTCAGGAGACTGAACGTTTGGAAGGCTGGGATCGGTCGGCTTGGGAGCGAGTGTGCGGTCAAACTTTCAGCGCCAGTTTACCGGCATTTCGTCCTGGATGCGGTTCGAAGTCGCAGGATCCTGGTATGGCAGAAAAGCTGGCGGTCAAATATGGAAGTCAGCAACTCAAAGCCAGACGAATCAATATTGCTGATGGTGAAGATGAGGTTGAGGCGTGCTATGACCGTGGTTGGAGTGATGGCTTGCCGTTGGTGCCACCTACTGAGATTCGAGTCGTACGTATGCTTCAGGGCACGCTGAGGGCGGCTGATGATGTGGTAGGTGACGTGCCGCCTGATTATGCGCCGTGCAGTATTGAGAAGATTGCGATTAACGCTGTCATGGCCGGTTGCAAGCCTGAATACTTACCTGTGGTCATTGCCGCCGTTGAGGCCGCGCTGATGGATGAATTCTGTATGCATGGCCTGCTCGCCACTACCTACTTTTCGGGCCCGATGGTGCTTGTTAACGGGCCACTGAGTCGAGCTATTGGCATGAACTCAAAAGGTAACGCCTTAGGCCAGGGAAATCGTGCGAATGCGACGATTGGGCGAGCACTGCAGCTGGTTATCCGTAATGTTGGTGGTGGTCGGCCGGGTGGCGTCGATCGCTCGGCGTTAGGTAACCCCGGTAAATATACCTTCTGCTTCGCTGAGGATGAAACCGGTTCATGTTGGGAGTCTTATGCCGAGGAACGTGGTTTCAGCCGTGAAGCATCGACGGTCAGTCTTTTTGCCGCTGATGGTGTGCAAGGTATCGTTGATCAGAAATCCCGAACCCCAGAATCCTTGAGCCGGTCTTTTGCAGCCGGGCTGAAAGTCGTCTCCCACCCTAAAATGGTGATGGCGGCGGATGCCTTTTTAGTCGTCTCGCCGGAGCATGAGCGAGTGTTTCGGGATGCCGGCTGGTCCAAGGCGAGGCTGAAAGCTGAGTTACATGAGTTGCTGCAAATGCCGGGTCGTGACGTTATTGTCGGTGCCGGTGGTATTGCAGAGGGATTGCCAGAGAAGTTTAAGGATCAGACCCTACCTAAGTTTCGTGACGGTGGCTTGAATATCGTTCGGGCGGGTGGCAGTGCCGGTCTGTTTTCGGCGATTATTGCGGGCTGGGGTGCGAGTGGCAAAATTGGCAGTGTGCCTGTTACGCGAGAGATATTATAGTAAGGCTGTGGTAGTGAGTGGTGGCAGTTGAAAGGTCACACGCTGTGTCTGCAAGCATAAAATATCATCGATTTTTTTATTGTGCTTTCACTGCTTAAGACCATAGACAAAGGGCACCGGCTAAGAACATTGGCTAAGAACATCGACTTAGAACATCGACTTAGAACATCGACTTAGAACATCGACTAAGAACATCGATTAGAAGATGAAGTAAATTAGACTAGTGAACAACATTGAGAGGTCATAATCATGAGTAGCTTTCTGGATCCAACCGCTGAGCTCGCACCGGAGTCGCGAATTCCCTTACCCCGGCGAGAAAGCCTTGTTGGGCTGAATGTGGGGTTACTGGATATCTCCAAACCACGAGGCAATGTATTTATCGCGCGCCTTGACGAATTGTTAACTGAAGCCGGAGCGATACCCCGGCATTATGCTAAACCCACCTTTACTCGAATTGCGCCGGTAGAACTCAAACAGCAGATAGCCACTGAGTGTGATGTGGTCATAGAGGCGCTTGCAGACTGAGGATCGTGCACGTCGTGCAGTTTGCATGACATCATGGATCTGGATCGAAGGGGCATTCCCGGTGGCTTTATCGCCTCTGAAGAGTTTCGCGATGCTGCTGTAGCACAGGCTGAATCGCTGGGCTTTGATGCGCCGCGGATGTTCGTTGGCCATCCTATTCAGGATAGAACTGATGCGGAGATGCGTTCATTGGCAGAGTCTGCGTATGATCAGGTTGTTGCATTGATCGTTGAACGAGTAATCGTTGAACCAGTCATTCAGTAGATCACCGCGCCTAAAAAAGGCGCATCTGTGAGAGCAGGTGCGCCTTTTTGTGTTTGAGCGCCTTGTTCAAGCGCTCAATGCTAACGGCGAGCCTATTTAGGCTGCATACGGATACCACTATCCAGACGAATCGTTTCACCGTTAATGTAGCTGCAGTTGACGATATAGGCGGCTGTCTGAGCAAATTCGCTGGGATCACCTAACCGATGCGGGAATTGCGTCATCTCAATCAGGGGTTCGCGAACCTGGGGTGGTGCAAACTTCATCATCGGGGTCTCGAATATACCCGGTGCAATCGTCACGCAGCGAATACCCTGCTTGACCAGGTCGCGGGCGATAGGCAGTGTCATACCGGCCACGCCGCCTTTGCTGGCGCTGTAAGCCGCCTGGCCAATCTGACCATCGAAGGCCGCAACGGACGCAACGTTAATGATGACACCGCGCTCACCATCATCAGTTACAGGTGCATTGTGTTGCATGGCATCGGCACACAGACGCAGTACATTGAATGTGCCGATCAAGTTGACGCGAACAATAAACTCGAAAGTCTTCAGCGGCATAGGGCCGTCTCGACCAAGGGTGCGTGCTGCTGCGCCGATACCGGCACTGTTAACATTGATGTGAAGGCCGCCAAAGGTCTCAACAGTCTTCTGGACTGCCGCCCGCACAGCATCTTCGTCAGCGACGTCGCCGGCGGCAAAGCTGGCATTCGCGCCCAGTTCAGCGGCGGCCTGTTCTGCAGTTTCGGCGTTTAGGTCAAACACCATGACCTTGGCGCCAGCCTTAATGAAATTCTCTGCGGTGGCACGGCCAAGCCCGGACGCTCCGCCGGTGATAAAAGCAACTTTGTCTTGTAGATCCATGATTTACCCTTATGTTTCGAAATAATTTCGGTCGAAAGTATACATGCCAACCCGCTGGCCTGCATCAGGTATAATCTGCTGGTCATTTGAAGCTTGGGAGAGGTCGTTGACGCTTAATATCCAATCGCAGGTTCTGCTCGCGACTCGCAACACGCTGCGACTGCCAACCCGGGCGGAGTACCTGGTGGATGTGGACAGTGATGCTGAGATTCTTGAGGCGCTCCGTTATGCTCGGCAGCGTCGCTGGCCAGTAACGGTCCTTGGCGGTGGCAGCAATACTGTCTTTGCTCAGGATCTGGTGGGCCTGGTAATCTGCATACGAACTCGTGGGATTGAACTTATAGATGAGCGTGTCATCGCAGCGGCGGGCGAGTCTTGGGACCACCTAGTGAGACACACCATTGAGGCGGGGCTGTCTGGCCTTGAAAATTTGACCCTGATTCCAGGGCTGGTGGGCGCCGCGCCGATTCAAAACATTGGTGCTTATGGGGTTGAGTTGGCCGGGGTGGTCGAGGCCGTGCATGCGATTGATATTGCTACGGAGGAGACATTGGTCTTGAGCAACTTGGATTGCCAGTTCGGGTATCGTGACAGCATCTTTAAGCGGGCCCTTCATCAGCGTGTCATTATCACGCAGGTTTGCTTACGATTGAACCATAGCTTCGTTCCACAGTTGGACTATCTCGATTTGCAACGCTGGCGGGCGTTACAATCCCCGGAAAACGTCACGGCGAAACAGGTGAGCGCGGTCGTGGCAGATATTCGTCGAAAAAAGCTGCCTGATCCCGCAATAGTCGGCAACGTGGGGAGCTTTTTTAAGAATCCACAAATTGACGCAGACGCTTGGCGCCAATTACAGCAAGATTTTCCGGGTTTAACTGGGCGAGAGCAGGTAGACGGCAGTTGGAAACTTTCAGCCGCATGGTTGATTGATTCGCTGGGTTTGAAAGGCTTTAAAGTGGGCGACGCAGCGGTGTCGGATCAACACGCGCTCGTTCTAATCAATAAGGGTAAGGCGACAAGCCAGGATGTTCTAGCACTCGCTAGGCAAGTGCAGCAGCAGGTAATGAGCCGGTTCAATCTCCAGTTGGAGATTGAACCGGTTATTATTCCCTGAAGCTGATCTAAGCTGCCCTTAGAGGCGTTATTTAGCTTTACTCGGCTTTGCTCCGGGCTCTTGGGTCATTCGCAGCGCGACCACGATGGCTTGGGTGGGCTTCATCGATTGCTCTAGGCTCTGCTGGCAGTGCTGGCGCGGGGGCCGTTACGGCAACAGGCGTTGATACCGTACCTTGGATTGGTGCGGCAGAGTTGACCCTCGGGTCGTTTTCTGCACGGCCCTTCACGGATTGAGGCGTCGTCGTGGTTGACTCTGCGTCGACAACAGACGGTGCTTCGATTGAAGCTTCGACAGACGCTTCGACAGACGCTTCGACAGACGCTTCCTCAACCACCACGGTCTCGATCGCAACCTCGGGTGATGCCGTTTCCGTCGGGGACTCAACCGTCTCAACTTCAGTGGCAGCAACGTCAACCACTTCAGATTGAGCTTCGGCGGTAACCGCTTCAGCCGTCTCAACTTCAGTGGTAGCAACGTCAACCACTTCAGATTGGGCTTCGGTGGTCACTGCTTCAACCGTCTCAGCGGCAGCAACTTCAACCACTTCAGGTTCAGCGATAACCGCTTCAACCGCCTCAGGTTCAGCTTCAGAGGTAGCAGCTTCAGAGGTAGCAGCTTCGACCAATTCAGCTTCAGTGGTAACTGGATCGACAGTTTCTGCAGTGGCGACTTCATGGGTTACCGTCGCTTCCTCTTCGATTATCGCGCCGACCCCAGTATCAACCTGCGCCTGTGGTGCGGGTGCATTCGCGGCTGCTCGTTTTTCCAGCTCTGCCTGCAACCGAGTCGGCTCGACAGGTGTCGGACCGTTGTTTGTCGGCGCAACAGCAATGTTTTCTAACTCGGCGCTCGTCGCCTGTACTTCGGTGGCATTGTCGAGTGTTGAACCGGCGGATTCAGTCACCGAATCACTGGCGACTCTAGGACTGCGTTTACGCTGGCTCGAGCGTTGTCGGCTACCTTGGTTCCGCTTGTCGTTCTCTGCGGGGCCTTGATCGTCGGCAGCGGGTCGGGCTGGCCGCTTTCTAGTGCTTTCGGGGCGTTTTTCGACACTCGTTTCGTCTGTTGGTGCTGCGTCGCGCGCCTTGTCGGCATTTCTGCGATTGCGCGGTGGCCGACTGGGCTTGTCTGTGGTCGTATCTTCCTTGGGCGAAGATTTGGCTTCGCTGTCAGGACGGGGTTCGCGGGCTTCCGTACGATTGCGACTGTCGGGCCGTCGCCGTGCACCGCGACCGCCACGATTCTGGTTCGATTTCTTCTCGGGTGTTGCTGTCACGGCTGAAGCATCGGCAGGTTCTTCGCTCGTAAATATTGATAAGAGTCGAGACAGTAACCCGGGCTTCTTCGGCGTGGCTTTAGTGGCAACCTTGGCTTGTGGCGTTGCTTGAGCGGTAGTGCCAGCTGGGTGAGGTATGGCCTGCACCGCAGCGCGCTCAACGGGTACAGGTTTAATGGTTGCCGCAGGGGCTTCAGCTTCGAGCTCCGATGTGATCTCATAGCTGGCTTCGCTGCTATCGTCGTCGGTTGCTTTGATTCTTTCAACGCGATAGTGGGGCGTTTCAAGTTCCGCCGAGGGAACGATAACGACTCGAACTTCGGTTCGGGTTTCAATCCCTATCAGGTCACCACGCTTTTCATTTAGCAGATAGGAGGCTACAGAAATGGGTAAGAAGGCCCGAATTTCCGAGCTGGTCTCTTTCATCGCTTCCTCTTCAACCAGGCGCATGATGGCCAGGGCTGAAGATTCGACATCACGTATTGAGCCGAGTCCGCTGCAGCGTGGACAAACAATACCACTCGTTTCGCCTAATGACGGACGCAAGCGCTGACGGGACATCTCCAACAGGCCAAAGCGGGATATGCGCCCGACCTGAACTCTGGCGCGGTCAACTTCCAGCGCGTCGCGCATACGATTTTCCACCGCGCGTTGATTTTTCGGAGAGTTCATATCAATGAAATCGATGACAACCAGACCACCGATATCGCGCAGACGCATCTGTCGACAAATTTCATCAGCTGCTTCCAGGTTGGTATTTAAGGCCGTCTCTTCAATGTCAGCGCCTTTGGTCGCCCTGGATGAGTTGATATCGATTGAGACGAGGGCCTCTGTGGGGTCTATAACAACGGAGCCACCTGAAGGTAGGCGGACTTCTCGCTGAAATGCAGATTCGATTTGGCCTTCAATCTGATAACGGCTGAATAACGAGACTTCGCTATCGTAGTATTTGATCCGTGACGAGAACTGGGGCATCACACGCTCGACCCACTCGGTTGCCTGGTCGAAGGCATCCTTGGTGTCTATCAGGATCTCGCCGATGTCGTCTCGCAAATAGTCGCGAATCGCCCGTATGATGATGTTGTTTTCCTGGTAGATCAGGAACGGAGCCTTTGCCGAGTCAGCAGCGGTCGCGATCGTACCTGCCAGGGTAATCAGGTAATCAAGATCAGACTGAAGTTCTTCTGCTGATCTACCAACACCGGCGGTACGGATGATCGCGCCCATGTTCTTCGGAATCTCGAGCTGCGACATAGCGTCTTTTAGCTCATTCCGTTCATCGCCTTCGATGCGTCTCGAGATGCCGCCTGCTCGTGGGTTATTCGGCATCAAAACCAAATAACGACCGGCCAGGCTATAGAAGGTTGTGAGTGCGGCACCTTTATTG
>JABMOJ010000337.1 GCA_013204195.1 SAR86 cluster bacterium | reverse complement strand
TGTCGATGTTGTTGCTGTAGCCAGCAGGTGCACCGGCACGAGTCGTTTCGTAAGAGGAGATGTAACGTGCCGCGATGGACGCATTGTGATCGCCATTAGACCAACGGAAAGTGGTGTTAGCCTTAGTTTCTGGCAATGAACGCGCAAAGTTATCATGGTTGAACAAGCCAACCACGTCTTTAGTCTGGCCATTGACCGGAATCTCATAGCTCAACATGCGAGTTGCAACCAGCGTAATGCTCATCTCGCCGAGGTCAGACGCTGGGAAAGCATAGCCTGCCTCTAAGTCCAAACCATCGGTGTCTACTGAAGCTGCATTGAAGTAGTTAGTTGTAACGCCGATTAATTGGCCAGTAGTATTACGCTTGACGTCTGACTGCTCAGGGTCAGCGATAACCTTGCCCTGGGCACTTTCGATGGTGATTACGTTGGTGTAATCCACTTTCCAGTAGTCGAGGCTCACGTGAACACTTTCGATGGGATCCCAGATAGCGCCAACGTTAAAGTTATTAGATTCTTCAGGCTTCAGGTTCTCGTTGGCGTTCTGCGCTACTCGAATAAAAACGGTAGCACCGACGGTAGCGCCAGCAGCGTTATAGTCTTGAACACCTTGTAAGCCCACTGAACTGGCGTACAACTGATGCAATGAGGCTTCGCGGAATGAGCTACTGGCTGAGGCCCGGATGACCAGGTTGTCAGCAGCTTGAAAGCGTGCAGAGATTTTCGGATCGAAAGTTGTCTCGTCACCGAGGTCTTCATAACGACCGGCAAAACGTAATTCCAGCGCGTCAGTAGCTTCCCACTGGCCTTCGGCAAATACGGCCCAGGCTGAACGTGACTGATCAACATTGACACCACCACCCAGGAACATCAGGTCGGCGAATTTAGTCAGGTTGCCGTTTGCGTCAAATTCCACTCGGCTGATATCGTTGCGATCAACGGTCAGCTCATCACGACGGTATTGCAGGCCAGAAGCGAAGTTGATCACGCCAATTTCACCATCGATAACAAAGTCGAAAGTGGTCAGGTCGGTATCAGTTTCGGTTTTTTGCTCAGCGTACACATAATCGATCAGTGCTTGGCTGTTGTTAGCCGGGTTGAACAGGTCCCATGACTCATCACCGTTAGCTCCGCCGATGCCAGCAATAGCATCATCAAACTTCGAGGTGCTGGTGTCAGGCTGAGTGCCTTTGCCAGTATAAGAGCTCTTAGTCAGCGCCGAGTTGAAGTGGTAGTCGCCAAGCTCACCGTCCAGCTCCAGAGAAATACGGAAGTGCTCGTTATCTCGTGGTGCGAAGGGTGATTGGAAGGCGGAACCCAGTGGGCGACCGAGCCATACCAATGGTACACCGAAAGGATTGCCAGCCTGAGTAGGGCCGATAACCTTTGTTAAGTAAGACAGTGCTGGGTAGCTTGGTGACTGGGGGTTATCCAGTACTTCAACATTAGCCCACATCACTTCAGCGTTGAACTCCAAGTTGTTGCCCAGGTCCTGCTTCAGATTGGCGTAAACATGTTTGCGCGTTTCTTCGTTGACCACGTTGAAACGTGGACCGTAGAGAAAACCGCAACGCTCGCCTGTTGAAGCGCCCGTAGTTGCGGAGACTTGAGGAATGATAATTCCTGCATTGGCAACACAGTTTGCATCGGCAACGTTATAGCCAATGCCAGGATAGGTGCCAGCGTAATCTCCGGTAGGGACAGTTACGCTCGCCTGAACAGGGCTGGCCAGATGACCGAGCAACACAAAAGAGTTACCAAGACCAGAAATAGCCTGGTCAGTCAATTCAGGACGCTTGGAGCTGCTCAAAGGTGTGCGCTCCATGTACTCGGCGGCAAAAACGATGTTAGTCGTGTCGTTGGCCCAGCCATGCAAGAAAGTCAGCTGCGAGTCTTCCTGGCTGTCAGAAGTCGTTGACTGGAAAGTTGCGCCAATCTCGGTGCCTTCGAAGTCTTTACGCGTGATGTAGTTAACCACACCGGCTACGGCGTCTGAACCATAGATGGCAGCAGCGCCTTCTTTCAGAACTTCAACGCGTTGCAGTGCAGCAGCAGGAATCATGCTGGTGTCAACGTAGCTTGAACCGTCGTTGGCAGTGGCCGCAGCCAATGTGTTACGTCGACCGTTAACCAGAATCAGGGTAGAACCCAGGCCCAGGCCACGCAGGTTGACGTTACTTGTGCCCTGTGTGGCGCCAGAGGTAAATGAGTCAGGTACGTTCTCTGAACCGCTGTTAACGGTCAGGTTACGAGTGATGTCTGAAATTGACATTGCGCCCATCTCGTCGATATTGTCGCGTGAAATGACATCGATCGGTGTTGCGCCGTCAGTTGGGCTGGACTTGATGTAAGAACCGGTAACAACCACTTCTTCCATCGCTTGCTCTGCAGCAAACACATTGAGTGCCAGCGCCGGCAGCATGATAGCTGCGAGTGCTTTTTTCTTAAAATTCCCCAAGATTTTTCTCCATTAAGTGACACACATAGCGAATCTGCCGGTGCCAAGTTGCACAGATACAGACAGCGAGGGTATCGAGATCTATCGCAAATATTTAGGATTGCTCAAAGCGCTGAGCTGGGTTCCTTTCCACTGATTTTTGTTGGTGAACTCCCAGAAGGCGAATCAATTAGATTGCTCCGCTATTTCTGTATGGCCGCTTATTATTGGCATTCGAACCATAGAACACCGCGGCATCATACGCAGTAGTGAGAGCATGTACAGTGATACTTCACAGTCATCATTAATAAATATGGCGAGGTATCTCGAGTCAGAGAGGGGTTGGTATGCTGGTGAAAATATGAAAGGTGTTAGGTTGAGCCATTGTGGTTGTTTTACGCAGAAGTCAAGGTCTAGAGTTGATGCCCAATGATGATATTCGGGGTGCTTCACGCGTCGGAGAATCGTTGCTGCGCCTATATTTTTCGGCGAGCTTTGCGTTCGACGCGTTTCTTCTTTCTAACTTCTGCTTTCTCAGTCTGCCGGCGGCGTATTTCGTCGAGCTCAAGTTCAACCATTTCAGGGGTTTCGAAGCTGACCTGGCCGAGTTTGCCAGAGCGCAGCTCGTTTAATAACAGGCTCGATACCTTGTCCAAGTCAACCTGACCACCAGCACGCAAACAGCCGCGGCGGGCACCCATGAGTTCCAGGAACGCCAACTCATTGTCGGGCAGTTCTTCGATACCGTAGCGTTCGATCAGGCGTTGAGGATAATGTTTCAGCAGATAGTCGACGGCAAAGTAGGCGATCTCAACATGGTTGATGGCCGTGTCCTTGAGCGCGCCGGTAGTGGCGAGGCGATAGCCACTGTGTTCATTTTCGATCTTTGGCCACAAGACGCCGGGGGTATCTACCAGCAAGATACCGTTCCGCAGGTTAATGCGTTGCTGGCCCTTGGTGATCGCGGGTTCATTGCCGGTCTTGGCGATGGCCTTGCCTGCCATAGCATTGATCAGTGTTGACTTGCCGACATTTGGAATGCCCGTGATCATGGCCACGATATTGTGGGTGGCGTTGTTTTTTCGCGGCACCAGTTTGCGGCAGGCGGCGGCCACGGCCTGTGCCTTGTCAGACTGGGTCAGTGTGGTTAACAGTGCTTTAACGGTCTGCGACTGTTCGAAATGGGCCTGCCAGCGAGCAGTCACCTCTGGGTCGGCCAGATCTGACTTACTCAATATTTTGATGCGCGGCATGTCAGCGCCGAGTTTGCTCAGCAAAGGGTTGGCACTACTATAGGGCAGACGTGCATCAAGCAGTTCGATGATCAGATCAACTTCCGGCAAGGACAGCGCCATATCTTTGTTGGCTTTGTGCATATGGCCGGGATACCAATGAACCGCCATGCTATTGCTCCTCGATCGGCGCGGCTTCCACCAGGCGGATACCGGTTTTCTCAATCACTATCAGATGCTGTTTATATAACCCACCGATGGCTTGTTTAAAGGCTTTCTTGCTTATCCCAAATAGGCGGGTGATCAGTGCCGGGTCAGACTTGTCGTGTACGGCGGCAAAGCCATCTTCCTGCTGGTGCAGATAGTCGAGGATGGCCGTTGCGTATTTGTCGCGGACCTCGCGGCCTGCGGCAAGCCCCAGGTCAATGCGGCCATCGGGCCGTACCTGTTTGATGAAGCCACGCAAACTTTGGCCAAAGCTGATGCGCTGAAAAACCTCGTTTTTGTACAACAGACCCCAGTGACTATGGTTGATGATCGCCTTGTAGCCGAGTTCTGTACTGTTGGCGATAATTAAATCGACGGGCTGACGGGGCTGGAATTCATGTGGGCGGTCGTCGTCCAGGAATTTATCAATTTTCGAAGATGCGGTGATTCGACCGTCCGCTTGTCCTAGGTAAACATACACAAGATAAAAAGTGCCGACCTCCATGGGTCGATGTTGCTCGCCGAAGGGGACCAGCAGGTCTTTTGCCAAGCCCCAGTCGAGGAAGGTGCCGTAATCGGTGTTGGCTACCGCTTCCAAATAAGCGAACTCACCGACTCGGACTTTCGGTTCCAGCGTTGTGGCGACAGTGCGATTGTCTGAGTCGAGATACAGAAACACCGATAAATGATCGCCGAGCTCGACATCGTCCGGTATGTAGCGATTGGGTAGCAGCACCTCACCCAGATTTTCGGCATCCAGGAAAATACCAAATTCCACCCGCTTGATGACTTCCAGGGTGTAGGAGTGGCCGATATTCAACATGTTGATAAATCTCGTGGGCTTTAGCGGGTCTAGTATAGGCATTAGTGCGTCGGGTTACACGCCCGCCGGCTTGAATATAGGATAAATGCCTGATTTCCTTGCGGATTGAGGGCGAATCAGGCGGTTAAGTCGATTGCTATCGGGTTTTAGTCTGAGTGGCGTTCCGTGTTGTCGTCGCAGTTCAGTGCCTGGTTAAGTGCCTGGATCAGTTCGTGCTCTCAGTTCATGTTTGAGTTGATGGCTGAGTTCATGCTTGAGTTGATAGCTGAGTTCATGGTTTAGTTCGTGATTCAGTGCTTGGGCCAACTCAGGAGACTATATGTCAGAATCAATATCCCACTATACATGGGCTAGTGAGCCCTTGGCCGACGATCAAATCGGCTTGCTCGCTGGGATTTGCAGTACGCGAGCGATCCGCCGTTATGCTGATGAGCCAGTGCCAGAGAAGGACCTGCGAGATATTTTGTTTGGCGCGACTCGAGCGCCCAGCGGTTCCAATCGCCAGCCCTTTCGGTTTTTAGTGCTAACTGACTCGGCTCGAGCCCGACAGGCGAAAGCCTTGATCGGTGAGGCAGCTCGCGCATTATGGGCGGAGAAATTTGAACGAGATGGTTATGCCCAGGGTTCCGGTGGTGATGCCCAGTCGCCCAAGGCGCGCATGGCGCGCACCATGGACCAATATGTTCAGGGGTTTGAGAAGGCGCCTGTGTTGATCCTGCCGTGCTTAGTGCGATATCGCGAACCCACGCCAGCAGAGGGCGGTTCGGTGTACCCAGC